>JAGLDN010000462.1 GCA_023145575.1 Psychromonas sp. | reverse complement strand
TTTAAGCTTTGCTTTTTCGCTAATGATTTGCTTTTACTGGTTTCACTTTCACTGACGTAATTATCTGTAAATATGATGCTTGCAGACACAAGGCGACTTAAGCAATGCGCTAAAATTAAAGCGGGAATAACAAGGCTCTCGCTGATTTTAGCAAGCTCAAAAAGTACGGTGAACTTTAAGACTAAGGTAAGTATTAATGTCACCGCGCCATAAGTGCCAATATTAGAATCTTTCATTATTCTGAGTTTGTCTGCTATCGTCCAGCCACCGCCAAATCCATCAGCAGTGTCTGCAAGTCCATCTTCATGGAATGCACCTGTTACTATAATGCTTGAAAACATAGCAAATAGAATGCTAATAGATATAGGTAAAATTTGAATTGATAGGGCGTAAACAATAGCTGAAATTATCCCGACGAGTACGCCAACTAATGCAAAATAACGATTTGCTTTATTGAGGCTAACGTTATCAACCTCAATCCAAGTTGGCATAGGGATCCGAGTGAAGAATCCCATTGCAATAAAAAACAGAGAAAGCTCGTTGCGTAATTTTGTTATCATTTTAAATCTCACCTAGATTTCAATACCTGCATCATCAAAGCTTGCCATTTCATTATAAAAGGCCACCGCAGCTTGAATTAAAGGGAGCGCCAACGCTGCACCAGAGCCTTCGCCTAGTCGCATGTTTAATTGGAGTAATGGCTTTGCGTTAAGGTACTCCATCATTGCTTGATGACCTTGTTCACCTGATTGATGGGCAAAAATCATATAATCTTGAGCTGCTTTTTCGATTTCTATTGCCAGCATTGCGGCGGTAGTTGCAATAAATCCATCAACGACGATAATCATTTTTCGTTCAGCAGCGGCGAGCATTGCACCGGTCATTTGCACTATTTCAAATCCGCCTAAACAGGATAAAATAGACATAGGCTCAACCATATTATTGTGATGTAATTTGAGCGCCTGCTCTACAAGTTGCTGTTTTCTTTTAAGTGTTTCAGCATCAATACCCGTCCCAGCGCCAACACAGTCGGCCCCTTTTTTATTAAGTACTTTTGCCATAATCGCCGCTGCGGATGACGTATTGCCAATGCCCATCTCCCCAAATGCAATGAGGTTTGTGCCATTTTTATAATGAAAATCAACGCGTGCAGTCGCTAAATCAAACCCATGTCTTACGGTTTCTATGTACATGGCTCTTTGTTCGTGAATGGGCTCTGTACCTGCCCCTAATCGTTGGTCAATAACACCTTCAATTTCAACGGGATGTAATATCCCGCAATCAATCACTTCTAAATCAAATCCGACTTGGCGACAGAAAACATTAATTGCCGCACCGCCAGTCATAAAATTCGCGACCATTTGTGTGGTCACTTCACTGGGGGCGATAGAAACACCTGAAGCTGCAATACCGTGATCGCCTGCAAATACTAATAGCTTAGGCTTTTGAATTTCAGGATTATCTTTGCCTAATATCTGCGCAACTTGTTTTGCAATGACTTCAAGATCGCCAAGTGCACCGGGTGGCTTTGTTTTATTGTCTATTTTATGTTGAATTTCAGCATCAAACTCGTGATTGATTGGGAAAATGTGAAACATATTTAAGTCCTTTTTTTAGATTGAAATAGCTTGATAAAGTCTAGTATGCAGCTTTCTTTTCAAATAAATTGGGCCATATTTGCGATAAATCTAAGCTATCTTCGATCGCTGATGCAATGCGTTCAATAGATTCTTCTTGGATCGCGTTCATATTAATTTCTTTTATTTCTTTAAGTCCTGCCCAAGACATAATGGCCTGAAAACTTTCGCCTTGATCAAATATACCATGTAAATAAGTGCCAAATAC
>JAGLDN010000461.1 GCA_023145575.1 Psychromonas sp. | reverse complement strand
TAGAATAACTATTTAGGAATTAAAGTCTTTATTTTAATTCGACCTTTGGTGATTAACGCAGTTAATCATCTCAGAGGGCAATTTTATGTCGAGTACTTGGCACAATTTTCCGCTCTGACGTTGCATTTTTACGTCACATGGGTATATATACTCATCACTCTTTTATACTTCCAAACACTTGTACAAAATTAACTACTGTCTGAGCGCCATTCCCGTCACTTATGTGCATCACACGTTTACTGTTAAGATCAACAAAAGAGCGATATAATCATGGTTTTCGTAACTGATATTTCATCAATTCCGATTGTATTTATTCGGCTGAAATATTCATTTTATTAAGTTTTCAGCCGAGTAAATATCAAGGATCCTCCCAATTTCATGATCTGACACTCTCGTTAATTTTGCTGCGTTATTAATAGGCATTGCATGTGCGAGTTGCATAAGTCATGCTTCAGATAAAAGGGTAAAACTTTTACAACACAGCTCAAAGGAGGTGTAATAAGATCTACTTTTCCGCCATCATTTTTAAGGCTCGGAGCGTGAGCATGTAAGTAACGTTCATGCTCGAAAAAGTTTAAATACCGCCATGTTTTTATTACAGTGTCACAAGGGGTAGACGTTTTTTTTGGTTCATTCTCTGTTGAAAATTTGGCTCATATTTTGAAATAAATATGAAGATCTAATTTTTTCTTGTTCATTAAAATCAATAGATTTAATAAAGCAAGGATCTTTAATATGCAATCTTGTTAAAAGATAAAATCCATCAAAAAAGTGATCTTATTGAAAACAATATAAGATCAAATAGTAACCTAGAAATCCCTTTTCAAAAGAGCCATTAGGTTGATAAATTGTATCGAAGTTCAGTTAATACCTGTTTTGTTCCAGGTTTTATTCCTCTCCAAATTGAAAAACTTTCTGCCGCTTGTCCAACAAGCATTCCAAGCCCATCAATAATTAAACGAGCACCATGCTCTTTTGCCCAGTTATTAAATACAGTCGGCTCTTGACTGTACATCATGTCATAAATAGCCGTTTCAGGACGAATTAATTGTTTATTGATTGGTAAAAGTTCTCCCGACAAACTGGCGGAGGTTGCGTTAATAATTAAATAAAATTCACCCGATAAATATTGAAACTCACAAGCTTTAATATTACCTATTTTTGAGAAATTTGTTGCAAGCGCCTGAGCTTTTGAATAAGTACGATTTGCAATAACAAGTTGAGCTGGTTTTTCATCAAGTATTGATCCGCAAACACCGCGAGCGGCGCCCCCAGAGCCAAGTAATAGAATGCGATGATTGCTGATATCTATATGATTGTTTTTTAAATCAAGTACTAGTCCTGCACCATCAGTGTTATCACCAATGATCACACCATCATCGGTTAATTTTAGCGTATTCACAGCGCCTGCTAATTGCGCACGCTCTGTTAATTGCTGTGCAAATTTAAATGCTTCT
Source organism: Psychromonas sp. (assembly GCA_023145575.1). GTDB lineage: Bacteria > Pseudomonadota > Gammaproteobacteria > Enterobacterales > Psychromonadaceae > Psychromonas. Next base: position 1,285 of record JAGLDN010000461.1, on the reverse strand, counting down.
TCTTTAAAAGGTACTGTAACATTACATCCTTTTCCATCCTCTGAAAAAAATAGTTGTAATCTTTCTTTAAAGTCATTAATTGGTACTTTAATCGCTTGATAGTGCATCTGCTGCATTGTTTGCTTTGCAAAAAGTGTATGAATAAAAGGCGATTTACTGTGTTTAATGGGATGGCCAAAAATAGCATATTGATCCATAAAAACTCCAAAATTAATAGCTAACTTAAATTAACGTAATTGCTTTTGAGAGAGCGCATTAATTATTTTTGAGGGTAAAGGATCTCCTAAAACAGGAACATCAATTACTTTATCTAACAATTTGTTTTGTGCAAACATAGAGGAAACTTGTTGCGCATTAATACAGGCATCCTTTCCATTTAAATTTGCGCTGGTTGAAATAATAGGCTTTGCAAAGGCTTTGCATAGTTGCTTGACAAAGGGGTGTAAAGAGACGCGTACTGCGACACTGTTAAAATTACCAGATATCAAGGGAGACGTTTTTTTTTTGCAAGGCAGGATCCAAGTTACATTGCCCGGCCAACTATTTTTAATAGCTGTAAGTTGCATTTCATTGAGCGTAGAAAAATCCGCATATGCAGTTAATTGTGCCATGCTATTCGCAATTAAAATAAGTCCTTTGCTTACAGCGCGTTGTTTTAAATCTAATATTTTTTGAATTGCAATATCGCAATCAGGATCACAACCAAGACCAAAAACTGACTCCGTAGGATATGCTATAACGCCTTGGTTATTTAAAATAGCAAGAGCGCTTGAAATATTAAATTTTTTCAACTACATTGCCAATAATTTTATTTGTAGTGCGGCATCCTTTTCTTCTACAGCCTTTGCGTTTTGTGCTCTGTTTTGTTTGACTCGTAATGCAAGAGGATCATTTGCAACAGCTAAAATTTGTGCTGCTAAATAAGCTGCATTTTTTGCGCCTGCCGTACCAATTGCAACTGTTGCAACAGGTACCCCAGCGGGCATCATTACAGTTGAAAGAAGAGCATCTTGACCTTTAAGTGGACCACAATCAATGGGGACACCAATAATTGGGCGTGTTGTAATTCCAGCAACTGAGCCAGCTAGGTGTGCAGCAAGACCCGCTGCACAAATAAACACTTTACAACCGCGCGCCTCTGCATCTGTCACATATCGATGCGTTGCAGCTGGCGTTCTGTGAGCAGAAGTAACTTTTGCTTCGAACGGAATATCAAATAATTTTAAAATTTCAATAGTGCCTTGCATAACCGGTAAATCAGAATCAGATCCCATTAAAATAGCAA
>JAGLDN010000460.1 GCA_023145575.1 Psychromonas sp. | reverse complement strand
GGCTTTTTTGTTTTGGCTATTTGCTGACAGACTGAAACACATTGACTGAGTACAAAATGGATATTCCTTTAATTTGCAATGATTCAGCCCTTAAACATAAAGCGCAAACACTGCGTAATAAATGGGGGTTTTTAAGTACGACTGCAGATAACTTTCAACTGAAACTTTTACCCGCTTATTTAGCACTTGAGCAATTAGATGATCCAAAACAAGGGCTAGTATTTGTTGATTTTATTTCAGGATCAACAGCCCACCGCCGAAAATTTGGCGGGGGTAAAGGGCAAGCAATCGCGAAGGCTATCGGATTAAAATCAGGTATTGCGCTAAATGTCATTGATGCCACTGCTGGATTAGGGCGTGATGCATTTGTGTTAGCATCGCTAGGTTGTTACGTTACATTGGTAGAGCGATCACCTGTTGCAGCTGCATTACTTGAAGATGGTCTGGAACGAGCTTATCTTGATCATGAAATAGGATCGTGGGTGCAAGAACGTATGCAGTTTCATTTTTCATCGAGTACTGAATTCTTGAAAAACAATCAGACGGATGTTGTTTATCTTGATCCAATGTTTCCGCATAAAAAAAAATCAGCTTTAGTTAAAAAAGAAATGCGTGTATTTCAAGGGGTTGTTGGTGCAGATTTAGATGCCGATAACTTACTTGATGTCGCACTTGAATCAGCTAAATATAGGGTTGTTGTAAAACGTCCTGATTACGCACCTTTTTTAAATGATAAAAAACCTTCAATGAGCATTAAAACGAAAAAAAATCGTTTTGATGTCTATGTTAAACAGGGAATGCCAAAGCAATGATCGCCAAATTCAGACTAATGATTTCCCGTATTGCTTTAACACGAGAAAGACAAGAGGTCAGTCTTAAAAATAGAGTCTCGAAAGACATCTGAAAATAAGTTACTCTATGTCATCATACTACGCCTTGTCTTAGTCTCCGAGCTGACGGCTGAATAAAGCACTTTGATTGATAACGGGTATAAATAAACTTTTTAATTATGAAAATAGGAAATAAAACATGCTTGTATTAGGACACCAAAATCCAGATTGTGATAGTTTATGTAGCGCGATTGGACTTGCCGCTTTATTTAATAAAATAGGGCGTCCAGCAACACCTATCCTACAAGGTGAACCGAATCCAGAGGCAAAGTTTTTATTAGCGCAAGCCAATTATAAAGAGCCAGAAATTAGAACTGAAGTTGCCGGTGAAGAAATTTTTATTGTTGATTATTCGGACTGGAATCAAGGTACAGCGGATATGAAAAAAGCAACAATCTTAGGCATTGTTGATCACCATAAGTTAGGCGACATCACGACATCGACGCCGTTAGAGTGTTGGATTTGGCCTGTAGGGTGTAGCGCAACAATTGTTTACAATATGTATAAGTTTCATAATCAAACGCCTGATGCCGACGTTGCGAAGCTAATGATGGGGGCAATTATCTCTGATACAGTTAACTTTAAAGGCCCAACAACAACTGATATTGATAAAGTGGCTGCTAAGGAGCTGGCAGATATTGCTGGTGTGGCAGATCTTCAAGTTTTTGCAGAAACCCAGTTTGAAGCGAAATCAGATATTGCGAGTGTTCCTGCTTCTGAACTTATTTTACGTGACCAAAAAGTATTTGAAATGGCTGGTCATAAACTTGCGATTGCTCAACTAGAGCTAACAAGCTTAGAAACCGCATTGAGCAAAAAAGAAGAAATGTTAGCTGAAATGAAGGAGCTTCATACAAGTAAAGGCTATCACTCTACGATTGTTCTTTTAACTGATATTAACAAATTAGATACAACGGCTTTAATCATCTCTAAAGATGCCGATAAAGTTGCGCAAGCATTAGAAAGTAAAGTTGTAGATAAAGCCTTTGAGTTACCAGGTGTAGTTAGTCGTAAAAAGCAAATTATTCCATTTTTACAAAGTGCATTTGAAGGTTGATTTCAAAGAGAGTTGCTAAACGTAGCATCATTTTTTAATCTAATGTTCATCGGTTTGTTTTAAATTTATTATTGAGGCTTTATGCATATTCATATTCTTGGTATTTGTGGGACGTTCATGGGCGGCGTTGCTGTTCTTGCTAAATCACAGGGCCATAAAGTAACAGGTTCGGATGCAAACGTTTATCCGCCAATGAGCACGCAACTTGAAGAGCAGGGAATAAAGCTGATACAAGGTTTTGATCCAGAACAGTTAGATTGTAAGCCTGATTTAATTGTAATTGGTAATGCAATGAGCCGTGGAAACCCATGTGTTGAAGCTGTGCTTGAACGGCAGTTGCCATATATTTCAGGACCACAGTGGCTACTAGAGTTTGTGTTAAAAGATCGCTGGGTATTAGCTGTTGCTGGCACACACGGTAAAACATCAACATCAAGCATGTTGGCGTGGATTTTAGAATACGCAAATATGAAACCTGGCTTTTTAATTGGCGGGGTGCCAGAAAATTTTGGTTTGTCAGCTCGCTTAGGTGAAACGCCATTTTTTGTTATAGAAGCAGATGAATATGATAGTGCGTTCTTTGATAAGCGTTCTAAATTTGTACATTACCGCCCGCGTACATTAGTGCTTAATAATTTAGAATTTGATCACGCTGATATTTTTGAAGACCTTAATGCGATTAAAAAACAGTTCCATCATTTAATGCGAACAGTGCCACCATCGGGCAGAGTTATTTTGCCCAATAAAGATGAAGCGCTTATGTCAGTAAAACACATGGGATGCTGGAGTGAAAGTGAATATATTGGTGTTAACTGGTCTGCAAAAAAAGTATTAGAAGACGGCAGTCAGTTTAATGTTTATTTCAATGGAGAAAAGCAAGGCCTCGTTAACTGGGATTTAATGGGCGATCATAATGTAGACAATGCATTAGGTGCGATTGCAGCAGCGCGACATGTTGGCGTTACACCAGCGGTTTCTGTTGAAGCGCTTGCTCAATTCAAAAGTATTAAACGCAGAATGGAAGTCAAAGGGATTGTTAATGATATAACGGTTTACGATGACTTTGCACATCACCCAACCGCGATAAAAACAACGCTAGCAGGGTTGAGGGCAAAAGTGGGGCCGAAAAAAATAATTGCAGTGCTGGAGCCTCGTTCAAACACAATGAAAGCGGGTGTTCATAAAGAAGCGATTGTAAATGCCTTATTAGAAGCGGATCAGGTTTATTGCTTTGAAAGCAAGGATATTCAATGGTCAATGAAAGATCTATTCACAGAGCAGGGTGAAGTTGTTGATATTTCATCTGACATTGATGTTTTGTGTGATAAATTAGTGAAAGTGGCGAAAGCGGGTGATCATATTTTGATAATGAGTAATGGTAGTTTTAGTGGTATTCATCAAAAATTACTCGAAAAGCTCTAAGAAGGTTAAATGAATTTTAAAGAAACGGTGACGCTGGCTGTTACTGGCGCATCAGGCAGTGGATATTTTTTGCATTTACTGGAAACGCTATTAAAAAATGATTGTCAGATATATTTATTGCTGTCAGATGCAGCTAAAATAGTTTTAAAAACAGAGTGCGATGAAGATTGGCCTGAAGATCTCGGTGCATTGAATGATGCTTTACGTCAAAAATTTTCTGTCAGTAAAGATCAACTTATTATATTGGGTAAAAAAGATTGGTTTTCGGTTGTGGCATCAGGATCGTCATCACCAAGTAAAATGATCATCTGCCCATGTAGCTGTGGAACACTTGCTTCAATTGCAGCTGGATTATCAAATAATTTAATTGAACGTGCGGCTGATGTCGTTATTAAAGAACGTGGGCAACTTATTATAATGCCTAGAGAAACGCCATTTTCAACAATCCACTTACAAAACATGTTAACACTCTCTAAATTAGGGGTGACTATAATGCCGCTTGCTCCAGGCTTTTATCATAAACCAAAAACGATTGATGAAATCCAATTATTTATGGTTGCAAGAGTATTAGATCACTTAAAGATAAAGCATGAAATTTCTCATCGCTGGTGTGAATAAATCACTACCTGGGTCTTTTTTGTAGAAAACGACGCTAGTTTGATTGTTATTTAATCGAACAAAAAACATTTTGAAATAAAACTTAAAAAACACTTGCCAAGGTGATC
>JAGLDN010000046.1 GCA_023145575.1 Psychromonas sp. | reverse complement strand
TTGTTGAAATGTTTGTTGGTGTGGGTGCCTCACGTGTACGAGATATGTTTGAACAAGCTAAAAAGTCTGCGCCTTGTATAATCTTTATTGATGAAATTGATGCCGTGGGGCGTCAACGTGGATCAGGCGTTGGTGGTGGTAATGATGAGCGTGAACAAACATTAAACCAATTACTGGTTGAAATGGATGGATTTGAAGGTACAGAAGGTATTATTGTGGTTGCTGCAACTAACCGACCTGATGTATTAGATAAGGCTTTATTGCGGCCTGGGCGTTTTGATCGTCAAGTTGTTGTGGCATTGCCTGACGTGTGTGGGCGTGAACAAATTTTATCTGTCCACATGCGTAAAGTACCTTTATCTGATGATGTTAAAACAAATATTATTGCGCGTGGAACCCCAGGTTTTTCAGGTGCTGATTTAGCAAATCTTGTCAATGAAGCTGCATTATTTGCCGCTCGTAGAAACAAACGCACAGTGAACAAAGATGACTTTGAACACGCGCGCGATAAAATTTTAATGGGGGCAGAACGTCGTAGTTTAGTCTTACTTGAAAAAGATAAAGAAGCGACGGCTTATCATGAAGCGGGGCACGCTATTGTTGCTAAATTAGTTCCGCAGCATCATCCCATTCATAAAGTTACCATCATTCCTCGCGGCAGGGCACTTGGTGTGACGCAATTCTTACCTGAAGGCGATCAAATTAGTCAAAATCGTCAAGAGCTTGAGAGTAGTATTTCAGTGGCTTATGGTGGACGCATTGCGGAAGAGTTAATTTACGGGAGCGACCAAGTATCAACAGGAGCAGCGCAAGATATTAAACAAGCAACGGCAATTGCAAGAGCAATGGTAACTGAATGGGGATTTTCTAAAAAATTAGGACCAATACAATTATCTGCTGAGGAAAATACATTACGTTCAAATGTTGTATCACATGATACAGGTAAAATTATAGATGACGAAGTTCGTTTTTTTATTGATAAAAACTATATACGAGCTGAAAAATTACTGACAGATAATCTTGATATTCTTCATGCAATGAAAAATGCGTTGATGAAATTTGAAACTATTAATAGCGATCAAGTTGATGATATCATGGCTCGAATTGAGGTCAGGGAGCCTTCAAATTGGTCAGAAGATCAAAAAGAGAGCCAAGACGATACATCAGCGAGTGAGGGTAAATCAAGCATTGAGGAGCCTTCAGCGCGTGAGGGTCAATCTAGCATTGAGGAGTCATCAGCGAGTGAGGGTAAATCAAGCATTGAGGAGTCATCAGCGAGTGAGGGTAAATCAAGCATTGATAAGTCATCAGCGGAAAAGGATACATCAAGCATCGATAATGAAAAATCAGAGGATAAAAAGTAATAATAAATAATGATTGAATATCAATCGTATTAAAACAACTTTTAATCTTACTGCTTAAAATGCGTCAGTTACGACTTGAATCAGCTCATTATCTCTGGGTAATATCAACTGGAGTCTAGTTTAATAAAAAACCTAAGCTTGCTTAGGTTTTTTTGTTAATACGGAAGAACAAATATGCATTTAAGAAGTGGTACAAAACAACTTGATTTGAACTCGCCTAAAATAATGGGTATTTTAAATGTCACGCCAGATTCTTTTTCAGATGGTGGTAAGTTCGAACAAGTTGATAATGCACTCAAACAAGCAATAAAAATGGTAGAACAAGGTGCAAGCATCATTGATATAGGCGCAGAGTCAACGAGACCAGGTGCAACGGCGGTCAGTTTAGATGAAGAATTAACGCGTGTAATGCCTATAATTGAAAAAATATCGGCTAATATTAATTGTTGGTTATCTATAGATACTAGCAAAGCTATGGTAATGAAAGAAGCTGTTTTAGCGGGGGCAGATATTATTAATGATGTACGGGCGTTGCGTAATAAGGGAGCATTAGAAATAGCAGTAAAAGAAAATACGCCAGTTTGCTTAATGCATATGCAAGATCAAACAGAGAACATGCAAGTTCAAGCTGCGCCTCAAAATGTGCTACGAAATGTCAAAGATTTTTTACTTGAGCGAATTGAGGCATGTTTAGAGGCTGGAATGCAAAAAAGCAATATTATCCTAGATCTCGGTTTTGGCTTTGGAAAATCACTTGAGGATAATTTAACGTTGTTAGCGCATATAAAATATTTTGTTGCCCTCAAATATCCTATTTTAACGGGTGTTTCTCGTAAATCCATGTTTGGGAAATTACTCAATCGTGAGATAAACGAACGATTAGCTGGAAGCCTTGCTGGTGCAATGATCGCAATGCAAGCAGGTTCACAAATAATTCGTGTGCATGATGTTCAAGAAACGGTTGACGTGATGCGCGTATTACAAGCGATTAAAAAATAAAATTAACTGCATATAATGGGTCATTTCGGCGCTAAAGGTTTGGCAAAGAGAAAAGTTATACCTAGGTTAGCGAAAGATGAAAAGTTTGATCAGTAAATTGTATCAAGGTACTAGGCATAAAATTTAACTTTCACGTTAAATGTAAAAGAATTTAAATGAATATAGAGAAGCAGATGAAAAAAAGATATTTTGGAACAGATGGTATACGCGGAAAAGTTGGTGATTCTCATATTACCCCAGAATTCGCTTTAAAATTAGGTTGGGCTGCTGGTAAAGTGCTCTTTCAATCAAATAAAAAAACAATTTTAATCGGTAAGGATCCGCGTATTTCAGGTTATATGCTTGAAGCTGCTCTCGAAGCTGGGATAGCTGCGGCTGGATTACGTCCAACGCTCATGGGGCCAATGCCAACACCTGCCGTTGGTTATTTTACTCGTACATTTAGAGCGGCAGCGGGTATTATGATAAGCGCATCACATAATCCTTATTATGATAATGGTATCAAATTTTTTTCTTCTGCGGGCATAAAAATCGCTGAAAGTGTTGAGCTTAAAATAGAACAATTTATCGATAAACCGCTTGTTTGTGTTGCTTCATCAAAACTTGGTAAAGCTTACCGAATCGATGATGCAGCAGGGCGTTATATTGAGTTTTGTAAAAGTACCTTCCCACAAAAATATGATTTATCAAATTTCAGAATCGTTGTTGATTGTGCTCATGGCGCAACCTATCATATCGCGCCGCTTGTATTTGCAGAGCTTGGGGCAAAAGTTATTACGATGGGTGTGGCTCCGAATGGCATGAACATTAACCTAAAATGCGGTGCTACGAGCATGAAAGCGATTTCTTTACGTGTTGTGAAAGAAAAAGCTGATTTTGGTATTGCCTTTGATGGTGATGGTGATCGAGTCATGATGGTTGATCATACAGGTTATGTCATAGACGGAGATGAAATACTTTACATCATCGCGCGTAATAAACTTAGAGCAGGAGAATTAAATGGTGGTGTAATTGGCACTAAGATGTCAAACCTAGGGTTGGAGCAAGCGCTTAACACACTGGGTATTGCATTTGAGCGTTCAGATGTTGGTGATCGTCATGTTGTGGAGCTTATGCTTAAAAATAAGTGGAATCTAGGTGCTGAAAATTCAGGTCATGTTATTTCTGCGGATCATATTAATACAGGTGATGGTATTGTTGCCGGTTTGCAAGTAATGCGTGCGATTTGTAGCAGTCGAATGACGTTAAATGAATTGCGCCAGGGCATGAAGAAATATCCACAAATACTTATTAACGTCAATTATGATTCCAAAATAGACCCAATGCACGATAAAGATGTGTTAGCTGAAGTCAAACGAGTTGAATCTTTGCTTAAAAATAAAGGGCGAGTCTTATTGCGTAAATCAGGTACAGAAAATGTTTTTAGAGTCATGGTTGAGGCAGATGAACAAGAAACGCTTGTCAAAAGCTATGCTCAAGTAATTGCAGACAAAGTAAAACGTTGAACTGTCTGTAAAATTATCGAAAAATTAAACAAATGCCAATTTGCTTAATAAAAAGCTAAAAAATAATGAAATAGTTAACTATTTCCCTTGTGATTTTCACTGATTTTGGTAATATTTGCATCGCTCTGACATTTGAGAAATTAATTTTTTATTCTTGTAGGTATGACTTATGTATGAAACGCTGATCATTGTTTATTTAATAGTATCCGTTGTCTTAATTGTCCTTGTTTTAATACAGCAAGGTAAAGGTGCTGGTATGGGTGTGTCATTCGGCTCTGGTGCATCAAACACTGTTTTTGGTGCAAGTGGTGCGGCTAATTTTATGACACGCACTACGGCTGTTTTAGCGATTTTATTTTTTTTAATTAGTTTGGCGCTAGGTAATTTATCATCTCAAAAAAAATCTGCGGCTGGTAATTTCTCAGATTTAAGTATCCCTAATGCAAATAAAGGATCAGCAGTTAAAAAAGATACCTCAGCAGTTAAAAAAGGTACCTCGACAAATAAAAAAGATTCATCGTCAGATATCCCTGAATAAAAAATGCAGATATGGTGGAATTGGTAGACACGCAGCCTTGAGGGGGCTGTGCTTCACGGCGTGAGAGTTCGAGTCTCTCTATCTGTACCAACCCTACAATTAAGACCGCTTTTTAGCGGTTTTTTTTGAATCTAGAATTTAGCAAATTGCTTTTTTTGTTGGGGGTTGATGATTTATATTCATGACGAATTTTGAAGTGGTAACGGTATCGCTAATCGTCTTTTATTTTTGCGCTATAACGTTTTAGTAGTAATGAATTGCTAAGTACGGTAATGCTTGACATTGCCATTGCACCGCCTGCAATTGCGGGGCTTAAATATCCCATTGCTGCCGCTGGGATGGCAATGATGTTGAAGATAAATGCCCAAAATAAGTTTTGCTGAATTTTAATCCAAGTTGCTGTTGAAATATCAATGGCAAGAGGTACTAAGCACGGATCGTTTCTCATTAGGGTGATTGATGCACATTCCTTGGCTGCATCACTGCCAGTACCCATTGCAATACTGACATCTGCTTGTGCAAGTGCTGGTGCATCATTTACACCATCGCCGACCATTGCGATACAATCTGTTTTTTGAATGTTGATGAGTTTCTCTAGTTTTTGCTCTGGCTTAAGGGCAAAATAGCTTTCATCAATATGTAGTTGCTGACTAATATCTTGGACGACAGCTTGTTTGTCACCGCTTAGAATGAGGGTTTTTATGCCGCGTTTTTTAAGTTGCATAATAGCTGATTTACTGCCAGGGCGTAGCGTGTCGCTAATCGTAATATAGCCTATCAAGGTTTTATTTTGGGCGATATAAACTAACGTCTGAGCAAGCTTAGCTGTGTCTTTTAATACCAAGTCACTGATGTCAATATTAAAACGTTGCATTAGCGCGAAGTTGCCTGCAATAATATGTTTTCCTGCCACTGTTCCGTGTATACCTTCTCCATTAACCGCTTTTGTTTGAGTTGCTTGTAATGGCGCTATGTGTGCTTTTAAACAATATGCTTTGACGCTTTGCGCAATGGGGTGTTTACTGCCTGATTGGAGTGCATTGAGTTTACTTAGGAGTTTTTGCTGTTGCTGGTCAAGGCTCACAATTGTGTTAATTTCACCTTGTCCGATGGTGAGTGTACCTGTTTTGTCGAAGATCACGGTCTGTAATTTATGTGCTTGTTGTAGTGTTTTAATATCTTTGATTAAAATGCCTTTCTCCGCCGCAAGTCCCGTGCCGACCACTACAGCGGTGGGCGTCGCGAGGCCGAGTGCGCAAGGACAGGCGATAACTAATACCGCAATTGCGCTCATTAATGCGTGCTCGAAATTACCCGTCTTTAAATACCAAATAAAAATGGTAAGTGTGGCTATCATAAGTACAATGGGTACAAAAATTGCGCTAATTTTATCCACTAATTGCATAAAAGGGGCTTTGCTCATTTGCGCATTTTCAACCAAGGTAATGATTTTGCTTAAACTTGTTGCATCGCCAACGGCCGTTGTTTTGATTAATAAAACCCCTTCGCCATTAATACTACCAGCGATCAGTTTGCTGGCACTATTTTTAAATTGTGGCTTGCTCTCCCCAGTGAGCAGCGATTCATCAAGATAACTTTCACCTTCTATGATGATACCATCAACAGGAACTTTTTCACCCACCGCAATTTGTACTAAGTCATCGATTTGAACATCATTAATGTTTACATCAATATACTCTTTGCCTTTTTTAACTTTTGCTATATCAGGGCGCAGCGCCATTAATGCATTGATGGCACTTGTTGTACTTTGTTTGGCGCGATGTTCTAAATACTTACCGAGAGTTACTAAGGTTATCACTAGTGCGCTGGATCCAAAAAAGAGGGCATGTCCTGCATTTAAAAGAAATAAATATAAGCTATAAAAATAAGCAGCGCTCGTACCGAGCGAAACAAGCACGTCCATGTTGGCTGTTTTGCCTTTTAAACTTTGCCATGCACCTTTATAAAATCTTGCGCCGATAATAAATTGAACAGGTGTGGCAAGTGTAAACTCAAGCCAGTTTGGTAATAAAGTATGATAACCTGTAAATGTCATCGTAATCATACTGATTAAAAAAGGTATACTGAGGACGATAGACGCGATTAATAAGTTTAATTGTTTTTTGTTTTGCCGTTTTTCTTTTTTCGCTTTAGCCTGTTGTTGCTCCTTTACATTGTGTTTTTCTAAAAGCGTTAACGGGTATGGTGCGTTTTTGATAATATCTTTGATGGCATGTTGGTTAAGTGCGCCTGAGATAGTTTGTATTTGCACGATTTGTGTGGCGAAATTAGACTGGACATTATAAACAAAAGGGTGGGATGAGATTGCTTTGACAGTTTTGGCGGCGCAACTTGTGCATCGCCAACCCTCTACTGAAAAAGACAGGCTTTGGGTGTCTGTTTGATAGTTCTTTGATACTAAAGCAGCTAAAACCTGTTTAAGGGTATCGGTATGATCTTTCATGCAATCAAGCGTCAACATTGCAGCACTTATTGCAAAGTTTACCTCAGCATTGATCCCGTGGATTTGATTCAGCGATGTTTGCAGTCCCACCGCGCAACTGGAGCAATTCATTCCATAAACGGGTAATTTTAATGTGATTGAATTAGGCATGATATCTTCCGTTAATTATTAATAGTAAATATACCTATACCCATGTGACGCAAAAGTGCAAATTCAGCAAGGGAAATAGTACCAAGGTGCTTGGCATTAAATGCCTAATCGATGATGAACTACGTTAATCACCAAAGGTCGAATTAAAATAAAGACTTTAATTCCTAAGTGGTTATTCTACATGTCTATTTTATATCAACGCGTCTTGGTACTCGTTGACTTTCCCTGCGGGGCATAAGCTCGAAAACTAAGACTGTGTTACAATAATCGAAAA
>JAGLDN010000459.1 GCA_023145575.1 Psychromonas sp. | reverse complement strand
TTATCGATAGAGTCAACGTCTGTTGAGTTTTTACGAACTCACCCTGATATTTTCGATCACTACAACCGTAGTTTATCGCGCTATTTATACCCATCAAGCAAGTTAATCGCGGTTGAATCTGCATCAGAAAATGCACATTTATTAGCAAAAAACCCAACCGTACATAATAATGCATTTGGAACAACATTCCGCTATATGCGCTATTTAACGCTACGCTCTCGCATTAAAACTATTCATAAAAGTGAATATGGTCGCTTATCTAAAATGACAGCGCCTGAAGGGGATTTAAAAGCGAGAATTGATGCTGAGAGACAACAAATTTTTGTGAGTTGGTTAGACAACCCAGATAAAATAATTTATGACGATACTTTAAATAAAGATTGGAAAAAATTTCTTTCTAAAAATGAAGATAAAGCGGTTGAGCGTAATGCCTTCACTCGTCTGATTTTAGGGGAAGCAAAGACAAATTACTCTAATGCAAGAAGTGAATTATTAATTAATCTTACTTGGTCACTTTACAATCGCTGGAAGAGTAATGCGGAAGATAATTTCAGATCGTTAATTACCCATCTTGAATCATCTGACTTTATCGAAACTGATTCATGGCCAGAGCTTAAAGATCTAACAACGATTGATGTTGTTAGCCATAAAGAAACGCGTGAATGTTTCATTGTCCACTGTCGTCATATGTTGGTATTTAATGCGCTTTACGATAATACGATGGGCAATTTGTCTTCAATCGCTAAAGAAGCAATGACAACAAAACAAATATCACGCGAATCGATTTCATCTTTATTGCGTAGTTCATTAAAAGGCGCGATCAGTAAGATCAGTGAAGATGATTATGAAACATTAAAAGAAAGTTTTGATGCTTGGTTAACTAACTTTTCAGAGCACAGTGCTCGTGGTGAACTATTAGCAAAAGTTGAAGAATGGAAAAGTATTGGTTCACCGCAAATGAACGCAAGTTTGTTTGTTATTTTGACTTACCTTTTTGAGAAATTACTGCCATCTTATTACGCAAGCCGTGACGATGAAAAGAAATATGAGGGTGCAATTAACCCTGCGAGAATTGGTCGCCGTAAAGATTTTTGGAACCGCTTAACAATGGGATACCATGATTTATTAATTCAAGCGGTATTGCGCACGGAAAAAAATAGAAAAAATAATAATTATCAAGATATTCTGGATAAGTTTTTCACTAACTTCAAAGAATCTCGCACCGATACAATGACGGCAAACTTGCTAGAGTTTCCTGGGTTCCGCCTGTCAATTGAAGATGCGCTTGATAAAAAAGTGAAGCCTTGTGGGTTAGTAACGGGTGTTGCTGATTTTAAATTAGAAAGTGGTGAAATTCAAAGCGTAGGTGTTGCGGCTTCAAATTTAAGTTTCCAAGCCGGGGCTTTTGATATGGCAAGTGCAGAAAAATTCTGTGCTTTGTTAGTCAAATGTGCAAAACGCCATATCCCTGTTGTTGCTTTTATTAGCTCAAGTGGCATGCAAACAAAAGAAGGTGCAGCAGCGCTATTCTCGATGGCAGTTGTGAACGATCGTATTACACGTTTTATTCGTGACAATGACTTACCCGTTATCATGTTTGGTTACGGCGATTGTACCGGCGGAGCGCAAGCAAGTTTCGTAACGCATCCTTTAGTGCAGACTTATTATTTATCAGGCACTAACATGCCGTTTGCAGGACAAATGGTTGTTCCAGCTTACTTGCCATCGACTGCCACGTTATCAAATTATTTATCACGTGTTCCTGGTGCAATGGCAGGTCTTGTTATCAATCCGTTCTCAACAGATCTTAATGATAAACTGCGTGATATTGACGAAAACATGCCAATGCCAGTGATTACGATTGAAGAGACTATTCAGCGTGCGTTGACAGGGTTTGTACCTGTTTGTGATATTGAAGAAGATAATTTCTCAAATGCAGATCCTCGTGAATTAATGACAAAAGTGGATAAAGTACTTGTTCATGCGCGTGGGTGTACAGCAGTTAAATTAATTCGAAAAGCACAAGAAAATAATATTAAGGTTGTTTTAGTTGCTTCTGATCCTGATATGACGTCAGTGCCTGCCGATATGTTAGGTGAGGGCGATAAGCTTGTTTGTTTAGGTG
>JAGLDN010000458.1 GCA_023145575.1 Psychromonas sp. | reverse complement strand
AGATATCGCTTATACTGAAGAAAATAACGTCGGTTAAGTGGCTAATACCAATTCAGTTTGAATGCGATTTAATAAACTGTCTAACCCATGATGGTTTTAGCTGGTTTTTGCGTTGAAGAATACTCATGAAGGTCGCGAAGTATACTACTTTTGTGTTTCCTTAGCGCCTGAGAAATCATTTCCTAAAGTTAGCCTTCAGCAGATAGTAAAATAGCTTTTAATCGATCACTCTCTCACTCTCTCACTCTCTCACTTGTCACGAGACATTTTGAGCTGTCGTTCAAGTCTTATTTTTTCTAAATGTGATAATGATATTCCATGATGTAATCATCATCTTTTTGAAAAAAATTTCAAGTGTTTTTCCTAAATGGGATCCATTATCAAAGATAACGGGTATAGCCCTTGAAAGTTACCAAGTAGATGGCTATTATATTGAAAGTAAAATACAACCTTTTCTTTCCAACAATGGATTACTTATGGCACAATTTGATATCTCAATTCTAGGGCAACGATACAAGATAGGCTGCCCCGAGGGCGAAGAAGATGTGCTAAATGAATCAGCGAAAGAATTTAATGGTCAATTATTAAAAATGAAAGAAGCTAATCCATCCTCAAGAAATGAACAACTGATCGTTATTGCTGCGCTAAATTTTTGCCATCAATTAAAAACGGAAAAACATAAAAACGTTCAACACGACACAGAAATAAATCAGCGTATAAAATCACTACAAACATCCATTGAAGCACTTCTAACTTTAGCAGATAAAAGCAACTAATACCAATCACTCTAAATATTCTTATCATTATACACGACCACAAACATATTTTTTGCTTTTAAAAGTCCCTTTTTAATTATTTTTAAAATTAATCCAAAAAAAATTTGTAAAATACAAAAAAATAGCCTAGAGTTATATTAACCCTTGGGTATTTGTTATGGTTGACTATTTCACTGAGCCGATACGCATTATGATGGTGACTTAGCCTGACTACTATTGAGCAAGCTCGGCTCGTATCGAGAAGCCTACGGTAGAAACGAAGACACCGACTTTGACCTTTAGGTTCAAGGTTTATAGCCAATCATACGCCCTTGGGTTACTTCACTCATAAACTAAAACAACGCCATTTATCGACCTCCCATTTCAGGCTTACAGTCAATATTGAAATCTTTAGCTGTCTGACACAATAACTCACTAAAATCATTAAAATCATTAAAATCACATTAAGTATATGATCTAAGTTTGTACAGGAAAATAGCTTAATTCAAGCCGTAAGTTGATGTAAATAACAAATCCCTTTATAAACTTATAACGTAGAAATAAGTTATTTTAAGCAATTAAATAGAAAAGCTATTTATTGTAATTTGTATTATTTTCTATTGGGTTGATATGATGCAGAGCTGGCTTTCTTGCCTTAGTCCACTTAGTTGAAAATGCTTTTGCTCGGATCTTATAAGAGTCTTTCTGCCTCTTTAAATATAGTATTCTTAATGTTACTAACCCTCATCAAAACGCTTATTAAGCAAGCTGGCTTAAAGAGTGCTCACAATAGTAAACCTCCTTCAACAGATCGCAAGAAATAGATCAAATGAAAAAGAGTGACGGTGATGAAAAAAATTGTAAAAAGCTAGGCGGTCAAAAAACCAACAAAGGTGCCACGCTTACACAAGTTGCTGAACCTGACCATATTATTAAAGTATTAGCCGATCGTTGGAAATTGCCAAAGGGTAATTATGAGACGCTTTAACTTAAAAAACGATAAATCATCGACATAGAGATCAGCAAAGTTCTCAGCGAATATCAAGCTGGGGTGCTGATTAACACGGAGAAATGTAAAAAATACAGCGGTGATTTCACTGAGCGCGCACCTAAAACAGTGTAATATGCCAATATACTTAAGAGCCATGTCGTGTGCATGTCGCAGTACCAATTATTACTTTACAATCGCACGAATGAATTTTTTCTGACTAAATTGGCATCCCTCTTAGTGTTCGCTCAATCTATAATTTAAATCAAATAGCTTATGAAGATCTCAGTAATTTTGAACAAATAAGCTAAAAAGCATTAATGAACGCACCGGTTTCACATGCTGATGACACAGTGATCAACATTGTAGATCAGGTTGAATGGAAAAAAACACAGGCTATCAAATTCTGGGCAGTCTATAGTGAAATATTAGCTGACGTTACGTAGTAAGCTAAAATTTTAGATTAAAA
>JAGLDN010000457.1 GCA_023145575.1 Psychromonas sp. | reverse complement strand
CAAAAGTGGGTAATGCTGATATTGACTGGTGTTTATACAAATATAGGCACTTAGTTGAAAATGCCTTTGCAAGGTTGAAACATTTTAGGGCAATAGCCACTCGATACGATAAACTAAAGATTCATTTTGAAAGTATGCTCGCACTAGCTTGCTCAATGATTTGGTTGCCAATGTGAAAGATCAACAGCCCCTAGTAATATTAAATTTTAAAGGACAAAAAATTGGCAAAACTTTATTTTTATTACTCTACGATGAATGCAGGTAAATCAACATCTCTTCTACAGTCATCTTATAATTATCGTGAACGTGGTATGAATACCATTGTTTTAACCTCATCTATTAATGATCGCGAAGGCAAAGGAAAAGTCGCCTCACGCATCGGCCTTGAAGTGCCTGCGCACGTCTTTAATAATAATGATGATATTGGAGAAATGATAAGTAATGTCCACATACAACAAAAACAACATTGTATTTTGATCGATGAAGCTCAATTTTTAACTAAAGCACAAGTTAAGCAACTAACTTATATTGTTGATATTTTATGTATTCCAGTTTTATGCTATGGTCTCAAAACTGATTTTCAAGGTGAACTATTTTGTGGAAGTCAATATTTACTCGCTTGGGCGGATAAACTCGTTGAATTAAAAACAATTTGTCATTGCGGTCGAAAGGCCACTATGGTGTTACGCCTTGATAGCAATGGTCAAGCTATCAAAGAAGGTGAACAAGTTGAAATCGGTGGTAATAAAAGTTACGAATCGGTCTGTCGCAAACATTTCAGAGAAGCCCTTTGGGATTAAATTTAAAATTAGATTAAGGTGCAGGTATGCTGAAGTTTTCAATTTCAACTACATGGTCAAAGCGTTTAACTGATGATAATAAAACAACATCTGAACGCGTTCAAAAATCTGCTTTGCCTCGAGATAAACGCTCAGCTTTCCAACGAGATAAAGCACGCGTGTTACACTCAGCAGCTTTTCGTCGTTTACAGTCTAAGACACAAATCCACAATAATGGTTTAAGTGATTTTTATCGTACTCGATTAACACATTCACTTGAAGTTTCTCAAATTGGTGCTGGCATTGTTTCTCATATCCAACTCACTCAGCCTGAATTCAAAGCGTTATTACCTGATGGTGATTTGATAGAGGCCATTTGCTTAAGTCATGATATAGGCCACCCACCCTTTGGACACGGTGGAGAAAGCGCGCTAAATTATATGATGGTTGAGGATGGTGGTTTTGAGGGAAATGGGCAAACCTTTCGAATTGTTACAAAACTTGAAACATATACACAATTTCATGGGATGGATTTAACTCGTCGAAGTTTACTTGGATTATTAAAATATCCGATTTGTTTGTCGACTCTAACAACCTCTTATCCAAAAGATACGAGTCGTAATTTTAGGGAAGTAAAAATACAAGAATGGGCGCCCGCGAAAGGTATTTATGATCACGATCAAGCATTACTCAATGCTGTATTATCTCCTTTGAGTAAAGCGGATAAAAGCAAGTTTCAATCAATGTACCCCGCAAACGATGACAAAAAAAATCACAGAGAATCAGTTTATAAATCAATTGATTGCTCTATTATGGAAATTGCAGATGACATCGCTTATGGTGTCCATGATCTTGAAGATGCGATCGCAATGGGCATCATTAGCAAATCGTTATGGCAAGAAAAAGCGCAGGTTAGCCTGCAAAAAATTGAAGGGGATGTATTGCTTGGGGATTTAGATGAATTTGCTGATAACTTATTTTCAAAACATCACTTCAAACGAAAAAATGCGATTGGTGCGCTAGTTAGCGCACTTATAACATCTTGCAGCATAATAGAAATTACTGGATTTGTAGAGCCGTTATTAAGTTATAATGCGGAATTAGAGAAACCTATGCTTAGCGTCTTGAGGATACTAAAATCATTTGTATTTAAGTATGTTATTGAACGTCCAGATCTGCAAATTTTAGAATACAGAGGTCAGCAAATAGTTATGGAGTTATTTGAAGTATTTAATACAGGACCGTTACGATTTTTACCCGAGCCGATTAAAAAGTTATATTGCAGTCAAGAAGGAAATATCAGCCTTAAAAAACGTGTGATCGCAGATTATATTTCAAGTTTGACCGATAATCATGCACTTCGTTTACATGCTAATTTATTTAGTAGCAACCAAACTGTGCCAATGTTAAGTGAATACACCGTTTATAATACATAAGGAAAAGATAAACAAAACTTGACTTAATGTCCTTCGCAATTTTAGTTATAACAACTTGATTTCGAATCATGTGACGTAAAAATACAATGTCTTGCTTTAGCTCACATGTTATATCTTGGCATAACATAGGGTCTATCAATGATGAGAGACGCTTGTTGTTTGGTTGCCGTAATAACGAAGTATCTTAACTTTTATTTAGTTATTCTCTTTTCGAATGTTGACCGCAGCGTTGGCTTTTGAGCACTACCAAACAAAGCATCTTTACAATAAACGCGGTTATTGTTACTAGATGGTAGCCATCGATCATTAGTTCCAAGAGAATAAGTATTTACAGCTGATGTCTTATATCTGCTTGAAAATTGTACACTAACTCATACAATATCATGCAAGATGATAATTTTTTTATTTTTTATTTTTATGTAAGGTACTTTTTAATGAACAAAAAACATTTTATAGTTGGTGGCGATATTAAAAAATCGTTGAGCCAAGGTAAACGATTAAATTTTAAAGGTTTATTCACAGAAGCCCTTATTCTTACCAAGAAAAATTATTTACCACTCTTGATTGCTTGTATTTTTTTGGCAATGATTGTGCTTGTCATTTATGGCTTCGGGTACAAATACATATATACTCTATCGAGCAATGTGCAACTCGGCATTAATTTTATTGTTAGCTCATTTATTATGACACCGCTAGTGACTGCCTTGTTGATGATGGGCATTTATAATTCAGTTGGAATAAAAACGAAACCCATTGATATTTTTAGCAGCTTTAATGTCACGATAAAATTAGCGATCGTAAATATGATAATAAATGTGATTGTTTATGGTATTTCAAAGCTATTTACTCTTGCATCAAATGATATTGCCGCTGTAATTTCTGTATTTTTACTTATCTATACTAATGTGGTTTTTTGTTTAACCTATCCGCTGATTGCCGAAAAGAAAATGAGCGCTTATCTCGGACTTAAATCTTCGTTTAAGATAGTGCATAAAAATCTATTGCAATTTATCATATTGTTTATGTTTATTGTATTTTTTGCTTTTATAGCTATTCTACCTTATGGAATTGGCTTGCTTGTATTCATTCCATTTTACTTTAACTTAATGGGTCTTGTTTACCGAGAAACATGTGGTGTAAAGATCATTGCCATTGTGAGTAAAAGCCAAGATCATAACGGGACCTTATTAAAGAGTGATACACATGAAAGTGCTAATGAAAAAATAGCTAAACCAATAACAGATAAAAACACAACCAACAATCCTAGTGATACATTTAATGCATAAGGAAAAAAAATGCGCCCACTTACTTTATTGTTAACAATTTTTTTCTCTATAAGTTTGTTATTTGCAAGTAATGTTTGTGCTGCTGATTTAAAATTAAATTATTCATTGTTTTTTGGTTATATGAAAACATTATATAAACTCAATTATACTCATGTGACGACGGCATTTTATTTAACTGATAAAAAGACCAAACAACCGTGTCGTATAAAAAATGCTGTCATTGTTGTTGATGATTCTCGCCAGCAAATAAATTTCGACAAAATAGGACGTTTGCGCCCTTTATTATCACAGAAATTTTATCAAGCAGGTGCAATGATTGAAGTTTCTCTATTGAAGCCAAGACTCAATAAAGAATGCGATTTAAATGTGACTTTAATGGCAAAGGAAAGTGAGCTTAATAACTTATCTTATGGTAAAATGAAAATGATCAGCACTGAGCTAGAAGGTCTGCTAAGAAAAAATGCGGGTATGATCGGTAAATATTTTTTGCCACCGTTTGAAGGTCTAATTATAGAGCCTGCTCAAGTGCTGACGAAAACTAAAATGAGTCAATTAGACAAGCGAATTACAATCGACAAAAAAGGTAACTTATTAATTTCTAATAAAACACTCAAGGCGCTAGATCAAACAAAGTTACTGCATGTGAGTGTGACAAAAATAATGCCTTGGATCAAGGTGTCGTGATCTTCTTTTGTTATATCCACATGTTAAGTAAAGGTAAAATGTCAGATCTATAAATTGTACTGAGCGTCTTCATATAAATCTTTTCTCTTTATGATGAGCACCGTTACTCATTTAAGGTTGATTTAAAATCTACATGTTATAAAACTGTATAAATAGCTTTATAAAACTAATAGCAATATGTACATAAAGTTCGTGCGCCATCTTGAGTATAAATTTGGCATTCATCCTCTCTAAATGTAATCTCTACAACCCAGTGCTGGCTGTTTTGTATTGTCCAGTTATTTCTGGTAACTGAAATATCTTTTACATTAATGCGACGCCAGAGAGTGAAATTTAGCCTAGTGTCAGAGTGAAATCGCCGATCTGACTTTTATCTTTACGTCAAATGGGTTAAATAGAGTGTCACTATTGCATAAACTTTGATGCTAACTTAATACCATTTCTATCATTTGTTGTTTCCAGCAATCACTATTAATTTGTTCATCTCTGAGGTTTATTAATTGTTTTTGAAATTCGTCTCTGCTTGTGGGTTTTACTCCGAGGCTTTGTAGATGTTGAGTCAACATTTGGCAGTCTATA
Source organism: Psychromonas sp. (assembly GCA_023145575.1). Lineage (GTDB taxonomy): Bacteria > Pseudomonadota > Gammaproteobacteria > Enterobacterales > Psychromonadaceae > Psychromonas. Next base: position 2,481 of record JAGLDN010000457.1, on the reverse strand, counting down.
AGCTCTCCACCGTTTTTTTTAAAATGCTGGTTGAGGGCGATGAATGCAAGTTTTGATGCGTTGCTCGCTAGACTAAACATGGACTCGCCACAGAACACTTTCCCTATATTAACACCGTATAAACCGCCAATTAACATATTACGTTCATCCCAAACTTCAACAGAATGTGCTATGCCTATTTCATGTAATACGAGATAAGCTTTGATCATAATATCGGTTATCCAAGTTTCAGGTTGTGCCGCGCGTGGTTGAGCACAGTTCCTAATGACAGCATCAAAATTGTGATTAATACTAATTTGATGCGCTTGTTTTCTTATACAGCGTTTCATACTTTTGCTGATATGACATAGATTTGCCTTGATAGTTGCTCGATATGATGGACTCCACCAAAGTATGGGTTGCCCTCGACTAAACCAAGGAAAAATTGCCTGCCGATAAGCATTAATGATCCGATTGCAACTCAGATCGCCACCCATGGCTAATAAGCCGTCAGGATCTTCAAGGGCCTGATCTATTGGTGGAAAAATAACATCTTCCGGTGATAATTCGTGTAAGTAAATAGTCATAAAGTTATTTTATATTTGCCTAGTATTTGTGAATAATTTTCTGATCTTATGTTGTCACTTTGTACAGGTCAATAATTTTTAGCTTAACTATCCTGTCAGTGATAGGAATAAGTGACCTTAACATTATGACTCACTAATGGGGATGATTCTTGCTGCCATAGGGACTGAAATGGTGAGTCTTGGCGTAACCTTTGTTGCCAATGCCATAAGCTAATATTTCAATCAATTACGCGCTTATTGACGCTGGACTGAAAAATCACCGCTGAATTTGTAGTGTTATAAAACTATCCATATAAGGAGGTATCATGGCAACAAATACATTGGCAACCAGAAATTATTCAACAGAATAAGAAGAAGCATGAGTATACCCATGTGATTTAATGGTGGTTTATCAGGCATTAGCTATGATCCACGATCAAGTCACAACATGAGTTAATGATCCTCCTTAATGCGCATGTTGAGCGTAAGGCTAACTTTCAAGCGAACTCCCATTATACTTGGAGAATTTCACCAACCAATATTGTTATAAAATTTCAATTTAGATCAACCACTTAAGAATTAAAGTCTTTATTTTAATTCGCGTTTAAATCTATCAAAGTTGAGATTGTAACCACATAATGAGTCGAGCCAAGGGAAATATCGCTGAATCTTTATCAGTTGATTTCCTTGTGCAAAATGGCTACGCAATAATTGAGCAAAACTTTTACAGCCGTTTTGGTGAGATTGACATCATTGCAAGTAAAGAGAACCTGCTCCATTTCATAGAAGTAAAAAGCGCAGAAGATTACGAACTAGCAGTCCAAAACGTAACACCTAGAAAAATCCAAAGAATTTTAAGAACCGTTGATGTCTATATGAAAAAAAAGGCTCTTGATACCTCTTACAGTGTTGATGTGGCTATTGTTACACCTGAGAATATAGAGCTTTTAGAAAATATTACTTTTTGATATAATCATATTTGATTAGAATAAGGAAAGGAAAAATTATAGAACCACTTGCAAATTAAAAACCTAAAAGCAAGCAATACCTCCTCATAAGCATTTTTGAGATTAAAAAAATCTCTGTGAGGTAAGGTTACTGATATTTGTCTCAATTTTGCTAAATTTCTAAAAAATTCCCATTTTTACTCTATTCTTTATTATTTGATATCTAAAAATAGTTCTATTTTTCTTACTTTTTGTATCTATTTATGTTACGAGTTTCAGACTCTGATGAATACAAATGGATAAAATTCCAAAGGATAAAACAGAAGCTACTTTAGTAGCTCCCTGATAATAAATCTTATCACATCCAAAGTCATCTTTGAGATACTTATTGACTCTCTCCACCATGCTTCTTTGGTTATAGTGTTCTTTATCAAGATTTAGGTGCTGATTTAGATATTTAAATGTTTTTTGCTCATGTTCTGCGAGTTCAATTTTAGCTTTAAGCTCTTTTGAGTTTTTTGGATTAATATCTATGATTGGGCGATGTCCTAATTTACTTGAGAAGTCTCGTATGATATCTGCATCATATCCAGCATCTTGCAAATCATAAAGATAGTTTACTCTTTCGCTTGTCTCTTGTATTAGAGGAAGTGCTACTGAACTATCATGTACATTTGCACCAGAGTAAAATGCTGCTATAGGTATATCTCCATCTACGGCAGAGATATGAAGTTTACCACCTAGCCATACTTCGCGATTACCTTTAGAATTCTGTTTTACACCAACACCACAATCAGTAGAGACTAGAGTAAGCATCTCATCCACTGTTCGCATATCTTTTTGCTTTTGTAAAATTGTTGGCTTGATAGGCTCTCTTGTCTCCCCTTTTTTTGGTCGTCCTCTTTTCTTTGGTGTTGGTTTTTCTCTTTCAACTTTTGTAGGTTTCTCTCTTAATGGTATCTTTGTAGCGTCTGTTGCATTGTAGAAAA
>JAGLDN010000456.1 GCA_023145575.1 Psychromonas sp. | reverse complement strand
GATGATTAACTGCGTTAATCACAAAAGGTCGAATTAAAATCAAGAGTTTAATCCCTAAATAGTTATTCTACATAGAGATTTTATAACAAAGCAGATTGGTGCTAGTTACCTCGCCCTGCTGGGCACAAGCACGAAAACCAAGAGTGTGTTATAATATTCGAAAAATGAACAACAATTACTTAATATTGTGCCTTGTTCTGATTATTGAACTTGAGCCTGATAAAGCATTTTTACGCCACATCAGTATAAATCAAACGAACCTTTTGATGTAACTCTTATAGCGCTTAAACTCTTTATAATGGGCGTGAGCACGGTAGACGAAAGCCATATTATAATGCTTTCCGAAAAACTAACCTGTGCCATGAGTTACAAAGACTTGGCATTACCCATCTTGTGGTCATGGGCTGGGATCCGCGTTATTGTATTTATGAAACTACCGGCTCCAGTTCGCTTGCAGATAAAAACTTTACCTATGGTGCTATGCACTTAGGATATAAAGTCATTACTTGCAATAAAATCCTACACGCAGAGCCAGCCTACTGGTCAAGTCGTAATCCTAAGCATTTCGATGATCTTGAATTTCACAGCAAGTTTATTAATTTCCATGGTCTCTGTAGGAACTCAGTTGCTATTACTGCTCGACAACCTATGCATTCTCACGCGCTGTTTGCTGGACAATGCAATGGCAGTCGGGCGGGAACGAGTCATTTGCCATCTTTAATAATTGCTGTCCAATAGCAAAGATAATATAAATAAAAAAATTTATGCAAGCATGGTTGTCTTACCCTTTGCGATTATGTAGGATCTCATGCATGCTGATTAATTTTTGAGTATCTAAGGTATAGAATTACTGTATATGGATTTTACCACCAAACTAAGATCTTCAATGTTTTCTTTCCATTTCGCATGTGTGCTCGTAAGGGGGATTATTTTCATGTTATTACAAGAAACATAATCTTTTATGTGGTTATTGATTGTTTTATTATAATAAGAGGCGATCCTTCCAATGTCTTGATTGAGTAAAACTTCATCTTCATGTTTAGCCAGATATTTCGATTTAATTTTGTCAATTTTTGAAAACTTAAATAAAACTATTTCTGCATTTGTTCTATATTTATCATTGTTACATTGATGCTTATAATTAATATTATCTTGTAATTTGCGGGTTTGGAATTTAGGAAAATCTTGGCATAGAGCCTCGATTACTTTTTTATAATTAAAATAGGGATCAATTAAAATTATTTTTGAGATTTGATCGCCATTCTTTTCTAGTTGGCGTGCTATTTCAAAAGCTAACACCCCACCAAAACTCCAACCAAATAATTCATAAGGGCCAACAGGCTGTATCTTTTTAATATATCTAATATATTGAGCCGCGAGAGTTTCGAAAGTATAATAATTTTGAACATTATCATTTTTTAAACCGCCTTCAAGGTATAAGTTATTAAATAGAATAATTTTTCTATCTTTTAATTGTGGTACTATATTATTTAAATAACTTTCAGCACCTCCTTCCCCTGGTGGCAGAAAGAAAATAGGATCCTTTGATTTTTCGTTCGCTATTAAATAAGCTTCTTTTAAGTCACTTAACGTGCAGAGCCCCCCACTTTCTGCTTTGAGTGCGGCCTGATCAATAACGTCAATTAAGGCGCTTTGAAAGTGCGTTTGAAATTTATGTGCTAAATCATCCGTTAATCTTGAACCAATATTAAACACTAATATACCACGTTGCACTGCCCCGTTAATGTTTAGCAACAGGC
>JAGLDN010000455.1 GCA_023145575.1 Psychromonas sp. | reverse complement strand
TAAAGTAAATAATTAAAGTAAATAAACCCTTAACTTTTATAGAGGTAGGACATGATATTCAAATTACCCACTTTACCCTTTGACAAAACTGATCTAGAGCCACATATTTCCGCAGAAACGCTCGAATATCATTATGGCAAGCATCATGCAACTTATGTAAAGAAATTAAATGCACTCGTTGAAGGTACTGATTTAAGGAGTAAATCGCTTGAATCAATTATTCAAAACTCAGAAGGCGCCATTTTTAATAATGCATCACAAGTTTGGAATCATACTTTTTATTGGAATTGCTTGGCAAAAAACGCAGGTGGAGATCCTACAGGCGAGATTGCAACTGCGATTAATACAACTTTCGGTTCATTTTCAACATTTCAAACGCAATGGTCATATAACGCAGTTAATAATTTTGGATCATCTTGGACTTGGCTAGTTAAAAAAGCCGATGGTAGCTTAGCTATTGTAAATACATCAAATGCAGAATCACCCTTAACAGATGATACTGTTACAATATTACTGACCGTTGATTTGTGGGAACATGCTTATTACATTGATTATCGTAATGCGCGGCCTGATTATTTAAAGGCTTTTTGGGCTTTGGTGAATTGGGATTTTGTGAATAAGAATTTTGCAAACTAATCTTTTATCGACAAGTGCCGGATCAAGTTTGATTCGGTTTTATTTTACCTACATATGTTTTAAAAACGTGCAGTTTGGCGTTTTCCAGCCTGTAAAAAGTCACTAATATCACCTACAAAGATTATATACTGTAACTGCGTGAATGAAAGTTAAAATGTCTCAATTAAAAGTATATACCCATGTGACGTAAAGATAAAAAATCAGTAAAGAAAAATTGTGCTGAGATCCTGTACACAAAATTGCTCACTCGATGATTAAAATAAAGGCTTTAATTATCAATTGTCGCGTCACTTCGACATTTTATAACAACTTAGATCGGCGCATGTAGCAAACCTTGTGCGTTTATTACTTTAAAATAAAAGGGCCATCATTTTGCCACACAACATAAAACTTCCACAGCCATCAAATGTTGATTCATTACTGAGATGGGCTCAACGAGTATCGGAACAAGTGAGCAATATATGTGTGAGTTATCGAAATGGTAATTTTTACGCACAATCACCTCTGACCAAACTTGATAATTGTTTAATCATTATGGGAAAGTCATTTTCAATCACCGATTTTATGAAACTGCTTCGTCTTTTAAAAAATAACGCAGTAGGAGACATCTTTGTTTATAAATCGATTCAAATAGCTGGGATTACCTGTGTCCGATTTTTATTTGATAACAATTGCGAGGCTTTAAAAGAAGCGCTTGTTGAATATTCGTATTTAACAAGGCTTGATTTTTCGCTTCATAATGCAATTCCTGACTTTGCAAAGCCTGGTCTTGTACTAATGGATATGGATTCAACTACAATTCAAATGGAATGCATTGATGAAATAGCAAAACGCTATGGTGTCGGTGATGAAGTTGTTCAAGTGACTAAACAGGCAATGCAAGGTAAAGTAGATTTTAATGACAGTTTACGAACGCGTGTTGCAAAATTAAAAGGTGCTCCTGTTAATATTTTACAAGAAGTCGCAGATACAATGCCAGTGATGCCAGGATTAGCTCATTTTATCTCAACGCTTAAACAAGCACATTGGAAAGTCGCGATTGCATCGGGGGGATTTAATTTCTTTGCGAACCGACTAAAAAATGATTATGGGTTTGATGAAGTGATTGCGAATGATCTTGGCATTGAAGATGATAAGTTGACTGGAGAGGTGACAGGTAACATTGTCAACGCAGATGTAAAAGCGGAAACATTAATTAGATTGGCAAATAAATACAAGATTAATCGCCAGCAAACTGTTGCAATTGGTGATGGGGCGAATGATTTAGTGATGATGTCAGCGGCAAGTACTGGCATTGCACTTCATGCAAAACTAATTGTACAACAAAATGCGGACATTTCACTTAACTATGTAGATCTAGAGGGCGCTGAAATTATTTTGACACTTTCATCAAAAGATGCTTGGTGATAGAGCATTTTTTCATTCATTTTAAATATACCTCTGTAATACCTTTATCTGCGCATGTTACCCAATAAAATAGCGTCAGTTTTGTTGTTGCACCTTTAACTAAAATCATAACATTGCTATTAAAAATAAGGATAAAAATGCCAATAAAAGACTGCATTGAAATTCTCTCTGGATTAACTTTTAATCCAGAGAGATTTTTACAAACAAACATATTATTTATTCCATCACCAGAGCAGAGACCAAATAATAATGCAGTACATCGATTTGATTTTATTAAGAGCTCAGGTAATCTTGTACATAATATATATTGTGGTTCTTTTTCTGCAACGGGTGCCATTACTGCTTATTACCTTCCATGGAGTGTGAACACGGGACATTATGTTTTACTCGAAAATAGGGCCGATTTGATGTTCACAGCCAAATTAAGTGGATGCGGCGTTGGATATTCTGTATACCCGACAGGGACTGTTAAAGTCAGTCATCACAATATTTATAATTTTAGTAATCGATGCGTTGACGAAGCAGCGCTTGAAAAAACCTTATTCTTCGCTGGAGAGCACGCTTTCCAGCCAAAAGATTATTGGGCCAACGGGAAAGGGAGAGCCACTATTATTGGGATCGCAGATAAAATGATAAGAAGCTCTCTGATTTCTATTCCTAGTACGGTTGCAAAGGATCAAGGTTTGAACAATGATAACTTTGTTAACAATTTTGGCGGGATTGATCTTGCTGGAAACGTCGTTAAGACTGGACTTTACACTAACAGTCAGGCATCTAAACCTTGGTCAATATTTGCCCAAAATTTTAGACGAAATATACAAGGAAATGTCATTGCTGAAATTGAATCTGTTGTTATATTATAAAGTGACTATTCATAATATTTTGTAAAAAAATTTGCAAAGTTTTTTCTAATATTTTGTTGTTAGCTGTATTTTTGTCTTTAAAGTCTGTAAAAGACTAAACTGCTTTATTGCCTCGCTATCACTCACAGCATAGTAAGGCGTAATAAGATAGCTAAATTAAAAACTATACCCCTCTTAGATTCAATTTTCAAATGCATAGCTTAAATTAGTTGAAAAAGCAGCTCCGAGCAAATAACTGTCTGATTAAAGAATGGTATTGAGAAGATCATTAAAGTCAGCCATGAAAAAATTTATAAGTTCATTTGGGAAGACAAAAAGCAAGGCTACGATCTCTACAAATTCTTGCGCAGGAAAGCTAAAAAATATAATTCTAGATCTAAGGAAAAGCTAACTGGACGCGGCTATATAAAGGATCGTATAGGCATAGAAGATCGTCCTGCTATTGTTGATGAACGAACTCGAGTTGGTGATTGGGAGATAGATTTGGTCATCGGCAAAGGATATAGCGGTGCTCTAGTTACAATAGTTGAGCGCCTCATTCGTTACACTGTAACGAAGCGGATCTTTGATAAATCAGCGAGAACAGTGACAGATGCAACGATTGAATTATTGGCGCCATTTATGGATTTAGTTTTAACAATCACAGCAGACAATGGTAAAGAATTTGCTTATCATAAAGATGTGTCGAAAAAACTTGAGTTTGGGTATTCTTTTGCAGATCCATACTGATCACGGCAATGAGGATTAACTGAAAATACAAATGGACGTTTACGACAATATTGCTTTATGCCCATCACACCTGAAGATACTCGTTTCAGGACACCTAAGTGATTCATGTTCAAGGCGCAATGCTCCCATCGTAGGGTTAAAAAAAAGACTTTAACCCTTTATTGTTATTCACTTTTCGAGTATTGTAACGCAGTTTTGGTTTTCGAGCTCGTACCTCGCAGGACAAGGCAACTAGTACCAAGGCGCGTTGTTATAAAATCTCTATGTAGAATAACTAG
>JAGLDN010000454.1 GCA_023145575.1 Psychromonas sp. | reverse complement strand
CATGAAAACCATTTTTCCTTAGAAACCTTTAAACCAATATAACAATCTTTCAATTAACTTTTTAAGACTAAGTAAAGTACGACACACGCGGCAATAGTAATCCAACCTAAAATATCAATATATTTACTAAGTTTCGCTTCCATTTTTTCTCCGCCGATCACCATCAACCCAGCAACTAAAAAGAAACGTAAACCTCTGCCAATAAGTGCTGTGGCAATAAAAGGCAAGAAAATCATTCCCATAATACCAGCCGTAATAGTAAACACTTTAAAAGGGATAGGTGTAAAACTGGCGATAAAAATCACCATGATCCCCCATTCAACAAACCAACTTTGTGCAATTTCCATTTTTCCTTGATAACCCATAAATTCGATAAAAGGTTGAACAACAGGTTCATAAAGCGCATGACCAAGGTAATAACCTACAGCACCGCCTAACACTGAGAATAGGGTCGCGCCAGCTGCATAGTGAAATGCCTTTTTTCTATTTGAAAGCGCCATTGGAGCAAGCATAATATCAACAGGGATCGGCCAAAAGATAGATTCGATAAAAGCAGTTAGATACAAAAAATAATTTGCGTGTTTGTGCTTCGACCATTGCATTACTTTTTCATAAATTGGGCTAAATATTTTCATTTTGTTCTCATTTTTTATTATCGTGAACTGCCATTGATAGCCTAGGCTAACCAGTCATTTAAAACGCTTAGTTGATCTATTGCGGTTAAATCTAGTCGGATGGGTGTTACTGAAACATATCCATTTTCGATAGCGTGAAAGTCAGTACCTTCCGTTGCATCGCTAATTTTTCCCGGAGGACCTAACCAATACATTTCTCTATTTCTTGGATCTACGCCCTTCACAACGTCATTTGCTGGAAAACGCTTACCCAAGCGTGTGATTTTTATCCCTTTAATTTCATCAAAGGGTAAATCAGGCACATTAACATTTAACACTTGATGACCTTCAAGCGGCTCTGCAATTAATTTTTTTACAATAATTTCAGCATAACGTGCTGCACTTTCAAAATGTGTTTTACCTGCTAATGAAACGGCAACCGCAGGTAATGAGAGAAAACGACCTTCCATTGCGGCTGCAACAGTCCCTGAATAAAGCACATCATCACCTAAATTTGCACCGTCATTAATGCCTGAAACAACTAATTTTGGACGCTCTTCACAGACTTCATTAATCGCAATATGAACGCAATCTGTTGGTGTGCCAGAGACTGCATTAAATCCATTCGCTAAGGTTTGAATTCGCAATGGATTTTCAAGTGTAATAGCATTGCTTGCGCCACTATGATTACTATCAGGAGCAAAAACTTCAATGCGATCAATACTTGATAATGCTTTATGTAATTCAGCCAATCCAATTGCTAATACACCATCATCGTTACTTAATAAAATCATTGAATAATCTCGCGTAAAAATGACGTTGCATAAGTACCAGCAGGTAAATAAAATTTAATTTTCACGGTTGCATCATCTAACCATTGTGAAGATAATTCTGTTGGTAATAACATTAATGGGCGACGTTCTTGTTTTAATTTGTTTTTAATAAGCCCTGATTGTAAGCCTTCAAATTGGGCTAATACACTCAATTCATATGCTTGCGCGTCTAATTCTGAAGTTAAATTCCCCGCCCCCCATAACGGTGCTGTTAAACAGATCTC
>JAGLDN010000453.1 GCA_023145575.1 Psychromonas sp. | reverse complement strand
TTACATCAAAGCACAAAAAGCAGCAATTAGAGCCTTACGCCTTGTGCAAGCCTCAACTGCGTAACTTCAGTTATCAGGACAATATATTTTTTTTAGGGATGATGCTACAATTCGAAATTCTTTTTACTTTTAATATTGATATATTTATGCAACTAAACTATCACATGAAACAAGCTCACATACTACCAACAGGTCATGCAGTACAAAGTATTTTTCTCCTGCATGGTTTGTTTGGCAACTTTACAAACCTGATGACATTGGCAAAAGCCCTACAGGAAAATTACGATGTGATCCTTGTTGACTTAAGAAATCATGGTAGAAGCCAACATAATGAAACAATGAGTTATCCAGAAATGGCTGGGGACATTTTTGAACTTGCTAATTCACTGGGCATCAATACATTTTCGATTGTTGGTCACTCAATGGGTGGTAAGGTCGCTATGTCGTGTGCATTAGAAAAACCACATCGCATTGAAAAAATAGTTGTTGTTGATATAGCACCTGTCACTTATCCCGATCACCACAGTCATGTATTTAACGGGCTAATGAATATGGAATTAGCTAATATTAATAGCCGGCAAGATGCTGATTTACAGTTATCCCATTCTATTAATTCGGTAGATCTTAGGCAATTTTTGTTAAAATCATTGAATAAAAATGGTGGGTTGTTTGAATTTCTATTTAATCTTAAACAGCTTAAAAAAAACTATAGCAATATTCGAGGCTGGCCTTATAATAATAAGCAATTTATTCATCCAACACTCTTTATAAAAGGAGCTAACTCTGACTATATAACATCAGAATATCAAAAACCAACGATCATGCAATTCCCAAACGCGCAAGTAAAAATAATTGTAAATGCGGGGCATTGGGTACATGCTCAAAAATCTCAAATATTTAATCGCCTTGTGAAGGCTTTTTTCAATCATTGATAGAAAGCTGACTAATCCCGTTATCATTCAAGATGAAAAATTTCGCATGCATTTAGGTTAACAGATCGAAGGTGACAAGTTAAAGATCTAACTGGTTCAATTGATATTTATCAATAAAGATTGTGTTTGCCTGAAAAATTGTCCGTTGATTTGCCATGTTGAAAGCCAGCCCAGCGTTACAACAATCGAAAAGTGAGTAACAATTACCTTATGTTATGCCTTGCTCTAATGCTCGAGCTAAAGCCTGACAAAGCAATTTTAAGTAACACGGGTATATGTAATCAAACTTCGTCTTACCAAAGGATCTGAGCTGACGCCTACTAAATAAAGCACATTGATTGGAAACGGGTCTAACCGAGGTTATATTCTATTGATATTTTAAAAATAGTCTTTTGATTGTGCTGTCTAGTATGCGTCTTTCTAGCTACGCATTAACATAGTCTTTCCAAATTGAATCTCTATGCATTAGATAGTATTTTTCATATTTATCAAACGTTTTCCCTTGCATTGTCGGGCAGAGTGTAGGATTAAGTTTACTTTGCAGCTTTACTTCAATTGAGTCCGTGATCATGACGTCAGCTTTTCCTTCATTAATTTTATCAAATATTTTGTTGTTGTCGTTGTATGCAATGATATGCGCAAATTTGATATATTTGTTTATCAATTTTTGATTTGTGCCCCGAAGATTTACAATGACTTTGACTTTGACTTTGACTTTGACATTTGGCATATCGATTTGTCGAATTCTTTTATATTTATCTTTGTCATCACATCTAGCAGTAGGGCGTTTTGCTACTGGTAGCATAACCGATTGAAAAGAGACAAATTTGTTGTTTGTTAAGTTGTTTTGAAATATCGCCCATTGCGATATCAAATTTGTTTGCTTTGAGATCATGTATCAGGGGTGGTCAAGTAGTTCTATCGACTTTTACCTTTGAATTGAGGCTTTTTGCTAAATTTTTGACAAGTTGAAATCATTTCTTTCATATCGTGACTGATTTAGAAAGGTGAAGGGTTTATAGTCAGCCGTTGTACTAACTCTGAGGATCTTGTTAGTTACTACTTTGTCCAATCATGTCGTTTGATTGTTTTGATTGTTTTGATT
>JAGLDN010000452.1 GCA_023145575.1 Psychromonas sp. | reverse complement strand
CTTTTATTCCACTGACATTCCAAAAAACACTTTGTTTATTAATTAAGTGTTTGTATTGTCCCTTAATCGATAATTTTGTGCGCATTGAACCTGATTTATCAATGGAGAAAGACGTAACTTCACCAATGGGAAATTTGTGATAATAAACGGGTGAGCCAGCACTGACAGAGGGCAGTACTTTGCTTGTAATATAAATAGTTTTTGGGGCAGTAAAAACATTTTTGCCTAGCTGAGCGAGTGATTTAGAAGGGTAAAGGCGAAATTTAACATTATCTTTTAACGCTTTATTTTTTTGTTTTACAGGGTATTTGTTATACAAGCCAATGCCACCGCTCATCATATTTTCAAGTGGTGTGCTTTGAACTTCAATCCCGTTTAATAAAGAGCCTTTCACTTGAACGCCACTGAGCAAGTAGAATTGACTCTGTTTAGTCACTAAATACTGATATTGCTTTTCTACATTTATGCTTGTTTCAATAAATCGGCCATCAGCCGTAAAATTTAATGCTGAAATATGGCCAATTTGAATACCCTGATAACTCACCGGATTCCCTGCGCTTAGGCCTGTTGCATCTTCGGTTATCAAGGTTAAAATAACAGATTGTTTTGTTGGTTTTTGCGCCTCTTGAACGACAAAATGTGTTGCGGCAGGTGAGTCTGTGTTTGCTTCATTAGGCGAAAATGCAATGTAATCACCGGTAATAATATTGCCTAAATTCTTCATCTTAGAAAAAGAAAGTGATGTTTTCTCTAACCAAAATTGTGCGTCTTCTGTCACCATATCACTAAATTGTGGGTTGATAGTTGCGCTAGCAATGAAGTGTTTTTCATCATTGATATAACGAATATCAGTGATTTTGCCTATCCCTAAGCCTTTAAATAGAATACCTGCACCCTCTGGTAAATTAGTGATGTTGTTTAATACCAATTCAATATCAAGGCCTGCCTCTGATTGTTCAATATCATCAAATAATTGATAAGTCGCTTTTGTACCTTGTTTTACTTTTTTTGATTTTGCTGGAGAACTAAAAGTAATGCCGCCTGCGATGAGAGAGGTTAAAGAGTCTAGCTTAACTTGAATACCCGCTTGAGATATATTCGCTGTTAAGCCACTAATATTCCAAAATTTAGATTCTTCTTTAAGTAAGTGACTATATTTATGGTCAATAAACGCTTTGATTTTAACGAACTGCCCACTTTGATCTAAGCGAACTCGTACAATTTCACCCACTTGAATTTTTTTATAGAAAATAGGCGAACCATCAGAAATAGATCCTGCATTTTTGCTTGTTAGGGTGAGTGATAATGCATTGTCAGGAACAATAATGGGCTGCTCTAAAATAGCCGTAAAATGAGTTTCCTCAGCACCATCTCCGGGAGATATATTAATGTAACTACCAGAAAAAAGTGTATCTAAACCACTAATTGACGTTAAATTTGCCTTCGGAGAAACAAGCCAAAATTTAGTTTTATTGCGCAACATAAATTTAGCTTGAGATTCAATGCTTGCGACAATATTAACGCCGCCTTCTGAGTCTAATTGAATTTTTTTAACCGTACCTACAATAACGCCTTTATAGCGAATGCGGGTTTTATCCACGATAATACTATCAGCGCTGGCGAAATGAATGGTGATAGTTTCTTTGCCATGAGCAATATTATTAATGACCATCCAAATACCAATGATGGCAGCTAAAATAGGTAAAAACCAAATGGGAGATATCCCGCGTTTCTTAACGATTTTTGCTGTATTTGTCATAGCGGTATGTTCTTCTGAATTATGAGTCATTAGATTGAGCGTCCCAAATTAAACGAGTGTCAAAGCTTGAAGCTGCGAAAAGTGTAATGATCACAACAAGTGTAAATGCACTTGCTGCAATGCCGGGGTAAACCAGTAAAAGTGTCCCTTTATCAAAAACAGATACCATGATTGATATAACAAAAAGATCCAGTACAGACCATTTTCCAATCCAATCTACTGCTTTATAAGCGTAAAGCCGACTTTTAGTTGATAAATTCCACTTGAATTGAACAGATAGCGCGATAAAAGTGAGCGTTATAATTTTTAAAAAGGGCACTAAAATCGAAGCAAAGAAAACAATGAAGGCAATAACAAGCATGTCACTATCGACCAGCGATAAAATACCACTAAATATTGTATCAGGATAAAGGGTGTTGTTTTTCATTAAAAAGGTGATGGGGTAAACATTTGCTGGAATAATAAAAATCATGGCGGTAATAATAAGCGCCCAAGTTCGTTGTAAGCTATTTTTTTTGCGTACGCGTATTGCATTGTCGCAGACGGGGCAATGATCAGGAAATTCCTTGAATTTGCTTACGGTGCTACAAATAGCACAAACTTGCAGTCCTTGGCTTATTCCCGTTTTTCCACCTTGAGCATTATCAGGCACGTTTATTCCTTATTAACGGT
>JAGLDN010000451.1 GCA_023145575.1 Psychromonas sp. | reverse complement strand
AACGGAAAACTCTATTTTGAGCTTAAATAAAAATTGGCGAAGGTATTGATTAACACTGATAAGTACAAATTTAAATCGATAATAACATGGGTATATAACAACGTGATCGAAAATCAAGAGCCCTTTCTTAAGAGAATATCTCAGAATTAGTTCTCTTACTTAACTCATCTTTAAGAATTGAGCCTTCCTGCATTAATTTAAGTCATTATACAAACTGACATATTAAAATAAAATAATTATACATACATTTATTTACAATCTAAACTTTATTTAATTAAGCTTTTTTATAAGGGTATCTATTTTGTTTATTGACAAAAGTCTTTTAAGTGAAATGCAAAAGGTAAGTAAATCTTTAGCGGTACTTGTGATTGATGAACAGCGCTACACCACTGAGATGATCGGTACAATGGCGCCTGGTGATCCTAAGAGGACTAATTTCACCCCTATTAAAGATGTCTACTCGGCTCAACAAAAAGTTCTTATGTTAGCTCAAAAATATAATTGTCCGATTTTTCTGATTAAAATGGATTACGATATTCCTGTAGGGCGTGTTTCTTATGATGAAGTTAAGATTAGCGATGACGTGTACGCTACCAAAGTAGCGCTCAGAGCACTTCTTCCAATAAATACAATAACAATCAATAAACATACATGCAATTCATTTATCGGTACCGGTCTCTTTGAAATCTTATCAAGTCAGTATCAGAATTGCGGCGTGGAGAATTTAGTTGTTATGGGCTGGGAATCTAATCTATGTGTTCCAGCCACTATAGGTATAGCTCTAGAAATATTGCGCGACAAAGTAAAAGTAGCAAAAGGCGAAGGAGCCGCAGATTACGCAATGACAGTGCTAACTTGTCAGGCTATATTAAATGGTCGGACTGCGCAATGGGGTGATATTTATGATGGAATTCGATTTTATAGCCATCTTTAACATAAATTCTAACATTTAAGTTTACGGGCCATCCATAGTTTAGGTTAATAAAATAGCTCAGAGTGATTTATTTTGGTTTTTTTATAAAACTTATTACTAGCAATGAAAATGCACTCAGGAATACGTTAATCACCTTGACCTGTGGGTGGTGATAGGAATCAAAGCGATATAGCAAAGGTGTTAAAAAGCTGGTGATCGTTTCATTTTGTGTCATAAATTCACTTATCTATTATGCCATGTACTCCATGCTATCATTTAAAATCAACACAAAATAAATAACTGACGTATTAATCCACCATATTTTTACAATGAAAGCGACATAAAGTAGAATAAAACCAAGTATCGCTAGAAATCTACTTGAACGGCTCAATGATTATGATTTTTAGGATGATGTGTTATGTTTTATGGAAGAGGATGTACCAAGAGCCTTGGTGAGCGGGATCGTCATATGACCAAAGTACATCTATAAATATCAGGGTGTTTTCTAGGTGAATTAGGCGATAAAAGGTGCTGTAGGATCCGTGGTTATTTATGCTCTTCCAGGAAGCAAGCAGTAGTCTCTAGTGAAGTTATGGCGCTATTATCCAAAACGAATTGCCAAAATTTGCTAAAAATCAAGAGTAACCATTAAACTACGCTCAATGGTTGCAAGCTATTTAAACATTAATGGTAAGCCCTTATCAAATACTGCCAAGCAGTTCTCTCAATAATCAACTACGTTAATTAATTGCAAGAGTTTTAATGAAAAGACACATTTAAAGTTTAATAGTGTTCACGTTGTCGCCTCAACGGGCAAGCATTGATGCAAACATCTTCAAAGCCTTTTAAGGTGTAATAAAAAGACGTTAATCCTTTAGCGACGATGCTTAAATGCAAGGATTTAACCATCACTAGACAAGTATCGATCGAACCAGTGAGATCGCAAGCTTTCCGCCTTGCATTTGTTTACCTCAACGCTTGCTAAATTTTACACCTTGAATGATATACCCATGTTGTGACTTCAACAGACATCCAAGCTAAAACAATAAAATTATTTTTACGTTATATGAGCATTAATCTAATTAATAAAACACATTTTTTTCAGTAAAAATATTAGCATCAAGTAATACGTTTTTTGTATTTCCCCTTTGAATTAATTTATCTTAGATCTTAGATTCAATTCTCAAGTGCATAGCTTACATTAGTTAAAAAAGTAGCCAGTTGAGTATATCTTCACTACTTTTCCTGTGACAAGAGATGCAAAAATTAAATAGTATACACAACTGACTGAGGCACTAAGATATCAACTTTTATACCCATCACACCTGAAGATGCAGGTTTCAGATGTGATGGGTATAAATCAACAGACTTTAAATCAATCTGTGATGATTCAGTTAGGCTTAACTTAATTCAGTTGAATAATAGGCCAAGAAAGATGCTATTATTTATAACACTATTTGAAATGATGAAAACATATGCTAGCACTTTCGGCTTAACAATTATGCACTTGAGGTTGAATCTGCCTATTTCTTATAGCATTATTAAATCTGATAGATTAGGAGGCCCGTATGCTGTTACCTAAAAGATCCCAAAGTTTAAGATCTAGACCATTAAGTGAGATTCCACTGTCAGGTTCACTGCTAAATTTAGCCTGGAAAGTATGGGAAAATCGAATAACGATTAAAGGTTACTATGATGTATATAAGCTTTACTCTTCCCTGGATAGATGCAGACATAGTGTTATGGCAAACTCAATAGGTTTTACGTTCTATTTATCTAACCTCAATAGATTGGCACAAATGTGGAGACCAAGCCCAACATTTCAAGCTTTTGCATCCATTCCCTTTTCAGATATGGTTATCGCTCGACAAAACTATTTAAAGCACAATATACCCATCAGTAGCCATAGATTGAAACTTGCTTTATCAAGCCAAGCTAAACTCAAAAATATGACCATAGAGGATTATCTAACTGTCATGATGCAATCCAATAGGGTCTTTTTTAAAACTGGCGAGAGTTACACTGCGATGCATAGAGTGTATCTGAACGTAAAACCAAAAGAAGCCGTCAAAGTTATGACATATGTTGTACTGAAGATAATGGATAGAACCGAGGGTGTGAAATCCGCAAAGATCGGAATAGGAAATTACACCGATACAATCGTGATATATACAAAAAACATTAAAATAGCCCTCAAAGTGATTGATAAACTAAAGAAGTATCAACAACATTACGGAGTGAGCGCGTTCATCGACAAACTTCCATACATGTTAAAGCGCCACATGTTGGGTGTTGGCTCTGGTGATGCACCGCCTGACATTCACTTTTGCGATCGCGAACCACTACCACGATCAGACCATCACAGCTTCGGGAACTTTCGTTCAGATTTAATCTATAAAGCACTTAGGGATTCTACAGAAAGTATTGATTTTTTTGAACTCATTGTGAAGAATTTCAAAGATGCAGGAATCGATGCCAATGATCCTTCTATTCAAACTCGTTTTCAAGAACTCGAACAGCAATCTATATTGAATTTAATGCAAAAACATATGCCTTACAATTGGTAATGTCATTGTACCCATTATAATTAAAGGTGAAAAATTTAGCAATCGTTGAGAGGCCATCATACTGCGCTTTCCTTAGTATCCGAACCGATGACTGAATTTTGCATTTTGGATAGTAACGGGTATATGCATCCTTATTGATTTTGCAAGGGAATAACCATTCTCTTCGATCAATGCCTTGCCGCTAAGCTTTTAAATTCTCGCTGAAACCGGCATCTCTAGGTGTGATGGGTATAAACGTAGTTAATACCTCAGAGGACAGCGTTACAATACTCAAAAAGTGATTAACTTATTTATTTGATCAATCACAATGTGTGACTTGTAGCGTAAACGGTTTTTAAGGAAATAAGCATTACCTGCAAATTATTCATTGAATTAATTAATGTCATGAAATAGAATAGGTTTATAATTCACATGATATCATAATAATTAAAATGCCACTAAGATCGCGAAGTAATAGCTTAATTGATCGACCGCTAAGCACTATCCCATTGGCAGGATCTGTTCTTAAATTAGCCTATCAAGTATGGGAAAAAAAACTAAATATTAAAAACCCCTCCGATATTTATCGTTTGTATGCTCATAGGACTAAACCCAACCCATTAATGTACAACAGCGATATAAAAATGACCATGTTACTCTTTAAAATCAATGCGTTAGCAAAGGCATGGGGGCAAATGGTAATAGCAGATGGATTTGGATCCATATCTTTAGACACCTTGACCAACGCACTAAATCACTATTTAATTACCCATATACCTATCGAAAATCATCAAATAAAACTCGCATTTACCAGTGCCGCAGAGCGTAGCGGAATTTCATTAGAGGATTATTTCATTGTCAAGATGAGCAGGATTGGTGTCATTTTTAAAGCAAGATCGACGAATGATACTAAGTATCGCGTGTACTTAAACGTGGATCCTAATAATGCAATCGACGTCATGTCCTATGTTATATTTAAAATCCTCGATGTATTTAATGGCGCTCGCGCAGCAAAAATTAGAATAGGCAATAACTCGGATACCATCATTATATATATAAAAAGCATCACGGTGACCAACCAAGTTATCGAAAAAATACGGGACTATCAAAAAAAACATGGGGACAGCGCGTTCCGCACTGAGCTACCAGCCATGACAAAATTTCAGATGCAGGGTGTATCAACGGCAGAGCAGCCACCTCGGATTCAAATAACAAAGCATCAGGTCCAACCAAGAAAAGGTGGTCTGCCAAGCTTTGGGACATATCGTTGCGAATTGTTCTATCAAGCGTTAATAGATTCAAAAGGATTCTCAGAATTTATTAAACTCATCATGAAGTACTTCAAAGAGGCAGGAATTGATGCCAACGATCCTTCTATTCAAACACGTTCTGAAGAACTATTACAGCTGTCCAGGATAAATTTTTCGCAACAGTATCTACCTGACTACTGGTAATACACGCATAAGGGCATCAACATGTTAAGTGATACATTGAAAAAGCAAATTCGTAGTAATTATACGCTTATCACTAAATCACTTCCTGATTTTCAAATAAGAAAAGAGCAAAATTTATTAGTGGCAGAAATAGCCAAAGTATTAACAGGTGAATATGATAAATTTCGGCGTATTTTAGTTGTAGAAGCTGGCACAGGTATCGGGAAATCATTAGCCTATATCCTCTCAGCACTGCCCGTTGCACAAGCACAAAAAAAGAAACTAGTGATTTCAACCGCAACCATTACCTTACAAGAGCAATTAATCAAAAAAGAGTTACCTTTCTTTATACAGCACAGCCTCTATCAATTTTCATTTACTTTAGCAAAAGGCAGGCAACGTTATTGCTGTGAACACAAATTATTGGCGACTCAAGAAACGCCAGATATACAAGATAATAGGCAAGGTTTTTTATTTGAAAAAAAACCAAAATCCTCTGATATAGCAATGCTTAAACGTTTAAATAATGCTTATCTCGATGGCAATTGGCAGGGCGATCGCGACAGTTGGACAAGCACTATTCCCGAACAGCTCTGGCAACATATTGTATCAGATAAACACAGTTGCAAACGCGCGCATGCGAGTCATCGGCATTGCCCTTTTCATCGCAGCAGAGATGAAATAAATAAGTCCGATGTTATTGTCGTTAATCATGCGTTATTATTAGCCGATTTAGCATTAGGTGGCGGAATAATTCTTCCCTCGCCTGATCGTTGCTTTTATATTTTAGATGAAGCACATCACCTGCCAAGCATTGCCCGTGATTTTTCAAATGCTCAAAGTAATATAAAAGGTAGCATAGAATGGCTAAAAAAGTTACCCACCGTTAAAAGGCATATTGATAAAATTATCAGCAGTAATTTAACCATCACTCCAAGCTTAACTTTAATTGAAAGCGCGATAGAAATTGAAAAACATCTTATAACGATTAAACAATTTTTTGAAAACAACCCTTATTTTCTAGGCACAATCGATCAGCATCGATTTAAAAATGGTAAAATGCCACACGCACTACATTCAACCTTATGTAATTTAAGAGATGAAAGTAAACGCTGCTTAAGCGCATTAAACAAACTCTGCGACATTATCAACAGCAATTTAACAGAAGCCAACATAAATCAATCCGATGGGGAGTCGTTACTCATTGAAGCAGGTGGCTATTTACAACGACTCGATAATATGTTCGCGCTATGGAAAATGTTAAGCAAGGAGATCGCCTCAACACAGCCACCAATTGCCGCTTGGGTATCAAGTAAAGAAAATGATCTGCATTTTAGTGCTTGTCCAATCGAAGTTGGCGCATTACTCGAAAATATATTTTGGAAGGAAGCCTCTGGGGTAGTACTGTGTTCAGCAACACTGACCTCCCTCAATAGTTTTTCCTATTTTAAACAACAAAGTGGTTTAACTGATAATGATGGCACACAATATTTACGTTTAAAATCACCTTTTGATTACCCATCAGTTTCCCTTATTATTGCCAAAATGGACAAGGATCCCACCCAAAATGGTTTTGATAATGAACTGGCTTTACAAATAGACAACAAGTTAATAGAAAATACAGGTAATCTGGTTTTATTTTCTTCCTATCGGCAAATGCACATAGTCGCAGATAAACTTGCTAAAAAATATCAAGCCAAGCTACTTGTGCAAGGTGATTTATCACGAAGCAAACTCATTGAAACCCATAAAAAACGTTGCGACAACGGTGAAACAAGCATACTATTTGCTACCAGCGGTTTATCTGAAGGTTTGGATTTACCCGGTCATTACTTAACCAACTTAATAGTGACAAAACTGCCATTTCCTGTGCCTAACTCCCCTGTTGAAGCTGCACATTCAGAATGGATAACACAACAAGGGGGCAATCCTTTTATGAAGCTTTCAATCCCACAGGCAAGCAAAAAGTTGATTCAATCAACAGGTCGATTGATCCGCAAAGAAAATGATACTGGCCGTATTATTATACTCGATAAACGTGTGCTGTCTAAGCATTATGGAAAAGCCCTGTTAGATGCCCTGCCGCCTTTTAAAATACAAATTGAAAAATAATGGATCTATTACTTAATCTGCACACTTGCGCCTTGATCGTATGTGTAGGATCAACTGCGGACTTTATTATCGTACTTGATTTGTCGGCGAACCTTGGATCTCACGCATGGTTTTAAATTATCAACCGCTATTAGATCAATTAAAAAAGCCCCTTCATGATCTGCAATTAAGGTGTACTCAACTTGATAAAACAGTAAAACAAACAGAAAACCACTTTTTTGCTTTTGGCGTTCATCATTTCAATAAACAATCTTTAACACTACAAGGCTATTTTCAACAAGTTGATAAAACCTATCAATCATTCGTTAGCTGCGTACAAAAAAAAATGAACGATGCAACGATTAAGTATGAAAGTGAACGGTTCATTAGCCAATTTAAAATGTTATTGCAATTAATCAAGGAGCTTGAAAAGGGTAATGCGACAGTTTTATATCAATCGTATTCCCCAATAAAAGAAAAAATATATCAACAACTGCACAAGCAATATCAATACGAACACCGTTTAATCGCCATGAGAGCGGAGCAAGAGGAATTGATTATTCAGCAATTCGGCGATAAGCTTATTTACACTAAAGAAAAAATACAAGCCTTGAAAATTCGCTTGCAAAAATGTAATACGTTCACCCAAAAATTAGAATTTCAACTTGAAGCATTAAATGATGAATAAACACTGCGCTATAACACTCAATGACCAACCAAAAGCCATTCAACTCGCCGTTGATTTAATTCAATTACTTGAAGAAAATGGTATTGACAACCAGGTCGCCCTCGATGCGTTAGAAATAGTTAAACAGGATTTTCAACGAAAAATTAACGTAAATATCCGACCTTCGGAATAATCCAGACTTTCCAAACTGTTATTTTCAAACCGATATCCGTTTTATTTCAAGATGGGGCGTAAGACGCAACATTCTGCCTCTCAACGATTAGCGACATTATACATTTATTTATGTCGCTTATTTTTGTTGTTTGCGCCATTTAGTACCATTTTCACTGTCTTCTAAAACAACGTTTAATGCAGCAAGTTGATCGCGAGCATCATCTGCACTTGCCCAGTTTTTGTTTGCGCGAGCATCGTTACGTTGCTTAATTAATCCTTCAATATGAGAGGCTTCTTCAATGCTGTCATCTTGCAAAAATTGATCAGGATCTTGATCTAATAAACCCAATACATTCGCCAGCGAAACCAATAAACTAGCAGCAAGAGTTGCCTGTTTTAAATCACTGTTTTTTAAACGGTTTATTTCTTTAACTAAATCAAATAATACCGCCAATGCTTCGGGTGTATTAAAATCATCATCCATTGCTTTAACAAACCGTTGATAAAATTTATTTGTTTTATCTAGTTTAGATCCTCGCCTTAAATCGAGACCACGGATAGCAGTATACATGCGCTCTAAACTTGCCCGCGCTTGTTTTAAATTATCTGGTGAATAATTAAGCTGACTACGATAATGCCCTGATATAAGGAAATAACGCACAGAGCCACTGTCATAAAGCGCTAAAATATCTTTGATGGTAAAAAAGTTATTAAGTGATTTAGACATTTTTACTTTGTCAACTTGCACCATACCTGAATGCATCCACAGATTTACATATTTTCCATGATGCGCACAACATGATTGAGCAATTTCATTTTCATGGTGTGGAAAGCACAAATCAGAACCGCCACCATGAATGTCAAACACTGCACCTAAGTGTTTGAAACTCATTGCAGAACATTCAATATGCCAACCTGGGCGTCCATTGCCCCAAGGTGATAACCAATAAGGCTCTCCTTCTTTTGCCATCTTCCATAAAACAAAATCAAGTGGAGAAACTTTACTTTTATCTACTTCAACTCGCACACCATCTCGAAGCATTTCAAGATTTTGACCGCTTAACTGACCATATTTCTCAAAAGTTTGTACTGCAAATAAAACATCACCTGTTGTTGCAACATACGCATGATTTTTAGCAATTAATTGTCCGATAATTTCAATAATTTCAGGCATGTGTGTCGTTACAGTGGGTTCAATATCAGGACGGATCATGTTTAACGCATCGAAATCTCTATGCATCGCTTTTGTAAATCGCGAGGTGAGGGAGTCGCAGGTTTCATTGTTTTTTATTGCTTGATTTATTATTTTATCATCAACATCCGTAATATTGCGGATAAAAGTTAAATCATAACCCCTAAAGCGTAAATAACGGGCAATACTATCAAAGGCAACAAAAGTACGACCGTGCCCAATATGACAATTATCATATATCGTCACTCCGCAGACATACATGCCAACCTTACCAGCTTCAATTGGCTTAAATTCTTCTTTTTGTCGGGTGAGTGTGTTGTAAATCTTCAACATAATTATTCAATTCCAATCAAAATAACACAAGCTATTAAGGCATTATTCTAACCTTGATTAAACACAAATTCATCTTTTGTTTACTTTGGTGTATAATCTGCTTTTCTTATATTCAACAGGACAATAACAATGGTTACATTACACACAAATTTTGGTGATATTCAACTGGCATTAAACACTGAAAAAGCACCGATGACGGCAAAAAACTTTTTGAAACATGCAGAATCTGGACAGTATGACAACACTATTTTTCATCGTGTTATTCCGGGATTCATGATCCAAGGCGGTGCTTTTCAAACTGGTATGAAACAGAAACCATCAAACGAGCACATTCTAAATGAAGCAAACAACAAAGTTTCTAATGTTCACTATTCTGTCGCAATGGCGCGAACAAATGACCCTCATTCAGCATCTGATCAATTTTTTATTAATGTCTCCGACAATGATTTTTTAGATTTCACCTCAGAAACCTCTCAGGGTTGGGGCTACTGTGTATTTGCAGAAGTCATTAAAGGTAAAGACATTGTCGATAAAATTAGTGGTGTAAAAACGGGTGATCATGGTTTTTCTCATCAAGATGTGCCCGTTGAAGATGTCATCATTAAAGGGGTGACTGTGTCAGTTACTGCGCCTACTAGTGAGCCTGTTCCTATCTCGTGATCTTCTTTATTTTTATATATACCCATGTGACGTAAAATTGTTTTGTCAGGCTTTTAATCGGACATCAGAGCAAGGCGCAATAGCAAGTCTATCAATGATTAGCGATGCTAATCATTTAGCCGTCACATTAACCAAGGTATATTAATGATTTATTGGTTACTCCATTTTCGAATGTTATATCGAAACAGTGGTGTTTGATGTTAAGCTCGGAAGGCCAAGGCAAATTGTGTTAGGGTACTCAGCATATAATTGCCCTTTCGATGATCAGAAATAAGGCGTTACATGGGGATGGAATAACCACTGCAACCATAGAGATTAAAATTAACCAGGTTGTCAACTAGGTTTTGTAACTAAATAATAACGATTACATTTAAGTATGTAACCTAAATTTACGCAGAAAAAACAGCTTAATTCAAGGTGTAATTTGTTATAGATGGCAACAGCTTTTACGAAACTTACGACTCGGAAGTCAGTTATTTTAAACAGTAAAATAGAAAAGCTATTTATTGTCATTGGT
Source organism: Psychromonas sp. (assembly GCA_023145575.1). GTDB lineage: Bacteria > Pseudomonadota > Gammaproteobacteria > Enterobacterales > Psychromonadaceae > Psychromonas. The sequence goes on along the minus strand of JAGLDN010000451.1, from coordinate 1,378 downwards.
ATAACCAATAAAACGAAAGATTCAACTATGAAAACATTTTTTATTGCTGATTTACATTTAAAAGAAAACCAAACAAAGATCATTAATGCATTTTATGGATTTCTTAAAGCGGAAATACAAAACGGCGATACACTTTATATTTTAGGCGATCTGTTTGAAGTGTGGGTTGGCGATGATGAACATACCCCCTTAATGGATGAAGTTGCCTTAAGCCTGACAAACTGTGCTAAAAATAAAAATTGTAAAATTTATTATTTGCATGGTAATCGTGATTTCATGCTAGGTAAACGCTATGCCAAACAGGCGAGTATGCAATTATTACCAGAGCATCATGAAATTGTAATAGATCAACAGAAAATTTTAATATTACATGGTGACACGCTTTGTCTTGATGATGTGGGTTACCAAAAAATGCGGAGAATTATTCAGAATTCAATCTTTAAGTTTATATTTAAGTCCCTACCACTGTATTTACGCAAGAAAATTGGTTGGAAAATAAAGGTCGCAAGCCAAAACAAAAAAAGGTATAAAACCCGTGGTGATATGGGCGTCACACAAAGCGAAGTTGAACGTTTACTCGTGCATCATCACTGCTTAACCATGATCCATGGACATACCCATTCACAGTGCAAACATAGTTTTCTACTCAATGGTGCGCAAGCACAACGTTTTGATGTTGGTGACTGGTATCATAATTTAAGCTTTGTGGTCGCAGAAAAACATAAAGAGTTACAGCTTGTAAGACACCCAATCTCTTTCTATAATGATTAAAAGTTATTGCTATTTACCCGTTTTATTTTTTCATCTTATCCATTAAATCTGCAAAAGGCTTATAAGTTGCCACTTCTGCCTTATCTTCTTGCGTTGACGTTGCGCCATAAAGATCTGCTTGGGTGTATTTATCATGCTCATGATCATGGCAATAAAGACACAATAATTCCCAGTTACTACCATTAGCTGGGTTGTTTGAATGATCATGATCAATATGATGAACGGTCAACTCTTTGAGATTTGAATAAACAAATTCGCGCGCGCATTTCCCGCAAATCCACGGGAAAATCTTCAATGCTTTATCGCGGTAATCACTTTCTACACTTTTGTAATTAACTGGAATGTGGGCCATTTCATTTCCTTTAAGTTATACTTTTTATTAATAAAAATCGCACTTAATAATTGATCAATCTGATTACTCTCCTAATGTTACACAGCGCATATTTATAAATCAACATACCTCTATTTTATATCTTGCACTAAAGCGTATTATATTTAGATTCCATATACCCACGTGATACCCACGTGCCATAAATATGATTTATCAGGCTGCGGAAAGGATGTCAAAAAGAGGCACAAAATTCGACTATCAGACGTCAACTACCTT
>JAGLDN010000450.1 GCA_023145575.1 Psychromonas sp. | reverse complement strand
GGAAAATTCGGCAACCTATTAGCCGATGTAAAAGCCATCCACGGCAAAAAGCCAGAGGCAATGAAATGATTACGCTAATAAAAATCGATAACTTTAAATCTCTGGTTGATTTTAATCGGAGTAGCAAAATTTAATTGCATTGTCGATTTAAGGTCGCGGGAAAATCAACCTTGCTTCATCTTTGATTTACTGGCTAATTTAATCAATGCCGATGTAATGCAGAGCTTAACATTTTACAGCAATTGCTAGCATTTAAGGTTTAATCAATGAACATAGAACAAATTTCACAAGGGCTTTTAGCCAAGTTTAAACATTGTCGCTTGGTATTTTGGCAAGACACTGATAAAGAGTTTACAGAGCAACTTTGCGAGCTTTCAATCACGGATGATGAATCGAACCCGATTGAAATGATCATGCTTGATGAACTCTCTCATTTTCAAGTTAAAGAGCGCATTGAGCTACTAGCACCACAAGGTTCGTTTCTACTTTATAGTACGATTGAGCCTAATCAGGCAGAGCGAGATTGGTTATATGACGTTCGTTTGTATGCACAAAGCTTTTATGCAGATTCTAGCTCAATGGTGTTAAATGAATTAGGCATGCGTATGGAATTTCGCTCTGTGATCGCAGAGCATCGTGCATTTTTTACCAATAAAAACCGTACAAAGGCATTAAAAAAACTACTGCCTAGTGATGCCATTGAAGAAGAGCTTCAATTAGCGTTAATTGCTGCATGTTGGAAGGTAGAGTCACCTACGTTTGTGGCTGTTTTACAGCATTCAATCGTTAAGTTTGCTGACACTGTTGATCATGCTGGTGGACTTTCAGAAGGTGTTATTACAATTGGTCTATTTGATGAGTTACAAAAATATAATTTAGAGCGTGCTTTCTGGTCGTTTGCTAAAGATGCTGTCGGTTATGTGATTGCTGTTGATCCGCTTGAAACAGAAATAGATGAGGGGGCGTTAGGATCTCAACAAAAGTTACAAGATTTAGTGGTTAAGTTGTTATTCACAGAGTGTTTTCAGGCGCTACAAAATAGCGGTGTCAGTGATGGAGATGCAATTTTAGAACGTTTCAGCCAACAATTATTGCCAATGGCACTTGATAAAAATGGACAGCGTAAAGAAGGGGCTTTTAATATTGGAGTGAATTCTTCGAAACGCGCAATGGCCGTTAATATTGTAAAAAGTATTCGTGAAAACCGCTCGATGGCAACGTCATATAATATTATTGCAGGTGCAGTTGAAGCGGAATTTGAGCTGAGAAATATCTTATCATTGATTAAAGAGCCACGCAGTTTACAAAATGTTGAAACCTTCGAAGTTGCCGATCATATATTAATTTTACTCTTAATTAACAAGATGAGTGAATTAGATCAGGAATATATTAACAGCGTCATCTCACACAGATTAAACACACATTGGCCAATTTGCAAAACTAAATATGCGGCAATATTAAATGCTATTAAAGCCGCCAAGCAGTTTTGCCGTTTAAAACAAAAATACATTAATGGTTTTAAATATGATTCAGCAAAAGCCTTGTATCAAGCTTATGAACAGGAGTTATATCTATTTGATAGTGCGTATCGGGTATTCTGTGAAAATGCGAATAAAGTTGCTCACAATGGCTCTGATATTCTTAAGCAAACAGGTTTAGTGAAGGATATTGAGAATTTATACGTTGATTGGTATTTACATGATCTCGCTATTAGCTGGGGAAATCTGGTCGATAATGAAAACTTGTTAGAAATGTGGAAGCTTGCAGGTGTCCCTAATCAGTATGAATTTTTTCAGCGTCAAGTTAATTGCATTTTTCAGGAAACACAAGTGAAACGTGTTTTTGTGATTGTTTCTGATGCGCTTCGCTATGAAGTTGCACATGCTATTAGCGATCAAATCAATAATGAAAAACGATATTTAAGTAAAATTGATTCACAGCTTGGTGTTGTGCCTTCTTATACCCAACTTGGCATGGCTGCACTTTTACCACATGACAAGTTGACTGCGCATATTGCAACAAAGGTTGAATATAAAGCGGACGGGCTAAGTGTTCATGGCCATGAAAACAGACAAAAAATATTAGCGAAACGAAACGGACTCGCCTTTAAAGCCTCGGAAGTACTTAATTGGACAAATCATGAAGGTCGCGAAAAAGTTCAAGATGCGCGTGTTGTTTATATTTATCACGATCAAATCGATGCAATTGGTGATAAAGCGGTGACTGAAAATCAAACCTTTGCTGCTTGCGCCGATGCAATGAAGGAGATCCAGCAATTAATAGAACGCATTATTAACCGTTTAAACGGAAGTCGAATTGTTGTTACAGCGGATCACGGCTTTTTGTTTAAATCGAGTGATGTTGTTGATGCAGATAAGACAGCACTAACTGTGAAGCCTAAAGGGGCTGTTGAAGTTAAAAAACGTTATTTGATCGGCGAAAAGCTACCTAGCGATGATTATTATTGGCGAGGAAAGTTAGCTGCAACAGCAAACCTTTCTGCTGATGGCAGTGATGCAGAGTTTATCGTGCCAAGAGGAACAAATCGCTTTAATTTTGTTGGTGGAGCTAAGTTTATTCATGGCGGTATTATGCCTCAAGAGATATGTGTTCCAGTGATTCATATTCGTGTATTAGATAAGAAACAACAAATTAAACATGCCAAAGAGCGTGTATCAGTTGTGCCATTAGGTAATCCGCTTAAAGTTGTTGCATTAGCGGATAAAATTGAATTATTTCAAGCTGATGCAGTAGGTAAAGATCATATTGCACGAGAGCTTGAAATTTGGATCAATGATCCTGATGGTAAAGTCGTTTCTCATAAACAAACCGTGATGTTTGATTCAACATCTGAAAAGGTAGAAGATCGTAAGCGCAATGTTACTATAACGCTTGCTGGTACAGGTTTTGATCGGAGCCTTTCATACAAGTTGATGTTAAATGATATTACGCAGGCAAACCGCCCTAATTTATTGCAATCTTATTCAATTACGATTGATATCGCAATTGAAGATGACTTCTTCTAAGGTAAACAATGATGAATGAACAAAATCAAGATGAAGAATATTCTTCAAATTCTTATGAAAATGAATATGGCATGGACTCTCATGCTTCAGAAGATAAAATTGCGGAAGAAATTCAAGAGATAAAGAATGTTGATCTTGATGAATTAATGATCTCTCAGTTCAAAGGACGTGTGGTACGAAAAGATTTAACCAAGCAAT
>JAGLDN010000045.1 GCA_023145575.1 Psychromonas sp. | reverse complement strand
TTATGGAAGACTGGCAGCTGCGATGGTGCTTCGCAGTTACCCTGAACTTGGCTTTTGATACGAATATATACCCAATAATGAAAATAAGGTGTGACATTGTCGCTGTTAACGGGTAGCTATGTTAATCCTCAATCATTAGCCTCGTAATCGCTATAATAAAACACAATAGATCAATTATCATTAGGTTATTAGCGTTTGTTATTGCGATGCAACGCTACAATTCTTTTTTATAATGAACCAACTTCGTGTTCCAACGGGCAACACCACTTGGATACACATTCTTCTCTTGTAAATATGTCAACAATGTCTGCAATGATACTTTTAGACTACTTTGTTTCGGTAGGATAAAATACCGAACAGGACGTTTAAAATAGGTTAATTTTTCTTTTATTTTCCGATGTAACTCAGTTGATAATGCGCAGTCGAGAAAGGCGACAGGGCGGTCACCATATTTTTGATCTTTGATGCCTAGCACGTATGCTTGTCTAATTTCAGAAAAGCCTAATAACACTTTTTCAATGTCCTCTGGGTGAATATTTTCTCCCCCTGAAATAAATAATCGATCTTTTCTTCCCGTGACGATCAATAAGTTGTTTTTATTTTGAAAAAATTCACCAAAATCATTGCTGGCAAACCACGTCGTTTTGCATCTATTTTTATCATTTAAATACCCCACAAAAGATGTCTCCCCACGAATGAGTAGTTCACCATGATGTATTTTGACTTCTTGGTAGGGCAATAATTGTAATATATCGTTGTTTGTTGATGTAGCGACTTGTGATGCCATTTCAGTTAAGCCATAAGATAGATGATAAGTGAACCCGAGACGTTTAGTTTGTGCTACTTGCACGCTAGAAAAGGCACTTCCCCCAAGCAGTAAGTGCTTCAAACTAAGTTTATTTTGTACAAAGTGTGCATCATTGAGCAAAGTGTATAACTGTGCTGAAACTAATGATAAATGAGTGATTTCATTTTTTTTGAGCATTTGTGAAGAGAGCTTTTCGCTTGTCACTACAAGCATTGCCCCTGCTATCATTGTTCGCATAACTGTTGCGTATCCACTAATGTGAAAAAGGGGTAATGACAATAGGTTTTTATCATTTTTTGCAATTGGAATAACCTGCATAGATCCCATTGCACTGTAATAATGGTTATGGTAATTATGCATAACAGCTTTAGGATCTCCCCTACTGCCAGAGGTGAAAATAATACTAATAACTTGTTTATTATTAAACGGCTTTGTCAAAGTTTTTTCTAATTTAACCCCAGAAGAAAAATCAAGTGAAATCAGCGAAGCATGAATCTGTGCTTGCGTCTCATGAATCTCTGATTGTGTCTCTTTAATGTACACAAATTGACTGTCTAATGTCGCTATCCGCGCAGTTAATTCATCTTTTGAAGATTGTGGGTTAAGTGGGGAAAAAATGATCCCAGTACGAAGGCAGCTCAATTGTAATAAAACCAGCTCAACGCAGTTTGGACTGATACAAATGAGTCTATCTGATACTTTCATACCTATCTTCAAAAGTTGCATTGACAAAGCATCAATTTGCTTATCAATTGTTGCAAAACTCAGTAAGTAATCTTCATTTTGAATAGCAATATTATGCGGTGTTTTTTGCGCGTGATAACGCACAGGGCAACACATTAATAATTTTTCCATATACACTCTAGTTGTTTAATATCATGCGTAATATTATCAAGATTAAATAATGCTCTGGATTGAAATTGTTTCATCGTATCAATACCGAGTGTTATCTCACAGTTGTTTTGATTATGCTGTGCAATATACATCAAATGAGATAATCCGATAATGCTCTCAAACGAAGAGCTAATGCTAACCTGTAATTTATATTTACTTGCAAGGTCCAAAAAAGTTTGCACGCGCTTGACAGATCCAATTAATGAGGGCTTGATAACAAATGCTTTGATGCATGGGTTATCCTGATAAATAAAATGAGGATCTTGTAATGTTTCATCGAGCGCAATTTTGACATGATAACGCTTTGCGAGCGTCAAATTATTTTCATGGCTCCTCGTTAGCTCTTCAATATAATCAAATAATTTTGGGTTTAGATCACTTAAAAAACGTGACGCTTGTGCAAAAGAAAAGCGTTGATTTGCATCCATTATAATGAGCAAGTTTGGATTGATCTTATTGAGTTGATGAATAAGGTCTGACTCTTTTCTTATAGATTGACGCGCGACTTTAAGCTTTATTTTTGAAGGGCGATTGAGTTTAAAATACTCATCAATTATTTGCATGTGCGAACCTTGTAATAAAGGTATTAAATCACACTGTGATATTGAAAGCATTGAGAAAATATCCTGCTTGAGTGAAGAAATCGCAAAAGCAACACTTGGGAAAAGCGAGGTTAATGGTGCAATTTGATCATTAAGCACGTCAATAATTTGCGACCTTGCTTGGGTAAGTGTTTCTTTACTAAAACCAGGCAAAGGGGCTATTTCACCATAGAAATATTGCTCGACTTGCTTCATTCGTAAAAGCAGCCCCTCTCTTTTATGGACTGTATGACCATTAAAGGTCAATGGTGTTTTAAAGGGGGACTGATAATAAAAAAGCGCGATTTTTTTTGAGGGTAAATCAATCATGATATTGTAAATCAACGCGCGGGGTTAATTTTGTCATCAGCTCATATCCAATGGTACCAATGTGTTTTGCCACATCATTAACCGATAAACCATCACCCCATAAGATAGCATCATCACCCACTTTATCTGTACAATTTAATCCTAAATCGACAGTAAGCATGTCCATTGAAACGCGGCCAATAAGCGAAACTATTCGCGAATTTATCAAAATAGGAGTGCCTTGAGGCGCCATACGTGGATATCCATCGCCATAACCCATAGCAACAACGCCTACTTTGCAATCACTTTGCGCTACCCAATCCGCACCGTAACCGACACTTTCACCTTTCAAATGGTGTCGCACTGCAATTAGTTTTGATTTGAGCGTCATAACAGGCTTTAATTGTTGGCATTTATCTGTTTTACCTACAAAAGGGGAAACACCATAGAGCGCAACACCTGGGCGAATAATATCGAGGTGAGAGTCTGGCCAAGCTAAAATACCAGCTGAATTGGCAAGTGATACTGAGCCGATATCTTCACTAATATATTTTTTGAATAAGGTTATTTGTTGGTGAGTAATTGGATTTTCTAATTCATCAGCACAATTAAAATGACCCAAAATATTAATTGGCTTTTCAACATTTGGGCAATCAATTAATCTTTTTAATACCGCATGAAACTCTTCGGGTCGAAAACCTAGACGATGCATGCCGATATCGAGTTTCAACCAAATTTTTAATGGCTTTATTAACGTTGCCTTAAATAAAAAATCCACCTGCTCTGAGCAATGAATTACCGTTTGCAAGTTATAAAAAACTAGAACAGAGAGATCAAGCGGGTTGATAAAACCTTCTAACAATAATATATCTTTTGTTATTCCGCGAGTGCGTAACATAATTGCTTCATTGATCCGCGCAACGCCGAGGCCATAAATATTGTCGAGCGTTTGCGCCACTTCTACCATTCCATGACCGTAAGCATTGCCTTTGATAACCGCAAGTATTTTACTCTTTGGGGCGGCGGCTTGCAACACTGATAAATTGTGTTTTAATGCCTTCAAATTGATGAGCGCCCGAACAAAATTCATGGATTAATTCTATTCATTATAATTAGCACCCGTGTAATCATCAAAACGTGAATATTTACCTTGAAATGTTAAGCGCACTTTGCCTATCGGCCCGTTACGCTGTTTACCAATAATAATTTCTGCGATCCCCTTTTGATCACTGTCTTCATTATAAACTTCATCTCGATAGATAAACATAATTAAGTCTGCATCTTGTTCAATTGCACCCGATTCACGCAAATCGGAATTGATTGGGCGCTTATCCGCACGTTGCTCTAATCCACGATTTAATTGTGACAGTGCAATAACAGGACATTTGAGATCTTTGGCTAATGCTTTTAATGAACGCGATATTTCTGATATTTCAAGGGTTCTATTTTCAGAAAGTGACGGGACCCGCATCAATTGCAAGTAATCGATCATTATGAGACTTACACCGCCATGATCACGGGCGATACGACGGGCACGAGAACGCAGCTCGGTCGGAGTTAATGCGGCGCTATCATCGATATACATATTCCCTTTCTCAAGTAAAATAGACATAGTAGATGACAAAGATGCCCAATCATTTTCATCAAGTTGCCCCGTTCGAATGTGGCCTTGATCTATGCGACCAAGTGATGCCAACATACGATTCATGATCTGATCAGCTGGCATTTCTAAAGAAAAAATAACGGTTGGTTTTTTCGCATTTAGTGCCGCGTGTTCAGCGATATTCATTGCGAAAGTGGTTTTCCCCATTGAAGGACGCGCAGCAACAATGATTAAATCACCTGGCTGAAAACCAGTGGTTTTTTGGTCTAAATCAGAGTAACCAGATGAAAGCCCTGTGATACCATTTCTTGGATTTTTACAAAGCTCATCAATACGCGCAACAGTATCTTTTAAAATATCTTTGATGGGTTGAGGACCACCACTTTTATCCGCACGCGATTCTGCTATTTGAAACACTTTTGCTTCTGCAAAATCAAGTAGCTCTGCACTGTCTCGCCCTTGTGTTTCATATCCAGCTTCAGCTATTTCATTAGCGACAGCAATTAATTCGCGGACAATCGCACGTTCTCGCACAATATCTGAATAGTTATTAATATTGGCAGCACTTGGTGTATTTTGTAATAAATCAGCAAGGTAGGCAAACCCACCAACACTCTCAAGCTCTTGTGTATTCTCTAAACTCTCTGAAAGGGTAACCAGATCAACAGCAATATCTTCGCTACTTAACTTTTCAATCATCGCAAAAATAGTACGGTGTGCTCGGTGGTAAAAATCTTTTTCAACAACGCGCTCTGCAACATCATTCCAAACATCATTTTTAAGCAATAGTCCACCAATGACCGATTGTTCAGCTTCAAAAGAATGCGGAACTGTTTTTAGTGAAGGAACACTTTGAGTCTTTTGTTTGCTATATACGGAGCTGTTGACCATAAAAACACCTTGAATAAAGAATAGGAGATTTAATTTAAGGCTAAGTATACCCATGAAACATTAAAATGCGAAGTTTTGATTGAGCTTGTCGCCCCATTACATTAAAATAACATAGAGAAAATAAGTCACTTGAATAGAGTAAGAAGGAAATAATAATGGATAAAATAAATGCTTATGCTAATGAACTTTTGAATTCATTGAATAGTAATAATCAGCTAAATTATATTTTACTGATTATTGCCATTACAGCTGTCGCCACGTTGATTTGGAATTATGTTGCAAAGAAAGGGCAAATACTGGTTCATAAGACCAATTATAAATTTGATGATGTTATTTGGTTTGCTTTGTCTAAACCTGTTTCTTGGCTGATTGTATGGATTGGCGCATCCACTATTGTGCTTGATATTATTTCAAACAGTAAATTTTTTGCTCTGCCAATTTCGTTCGCTGCTTTTCAAAAAGCCATTTTCTTATTACTCATTGCCTCGGTACTTTGGCGATTAGTGCATAAAATTAAACTGACTGCAATTGAATCCGATTATCGGGATACAACAACTGCGCATGCTATGGCAAAACTTGCAAAGCTCACTATCATTATACTTACCTCACTATCAATTGTTCAATCTTTTGGAATAAGTTTATCTGGATTACTTGCTTTTGGTGGCATGGGCGGCTTAATTGTGGGTATGGCGGCAAAAGATCTATTAGGTAATTTTTTTGGGGCAATCATGATTTATTTAGACAAGCCGTTTAAAATTGGCGATTGGATCCGTAGCCCTGATCGTCAGATTGAGGGCACAGTTGAGAAAATAGGCTGGCGACTCACTAAAATAAGAACCTTTGATAAACGACCTTTATATGTACCAAATAGTTTATTTACACAAATAGTGTTAGAAAATGCGACTCGAATGAGCAACCGTCGTATTAATGAAACCTTTGGCATTCGTTATAAAGATATTAATAAAATAGAAGCAATTATTTCTGGTGTGCGCAATATGTTAGAAGTCCATGAGGATATTGATCAACATCAAACTCTGATGGTAAATTTGACTACATTTAATCAAAGTTCAATAGATTTCTTCATTTATACCTTTACCAAAACAACTAATTGGATTGTATTTCAAAAGGTTAAGCAAGATATTTTATTAAAAGTATCCGAAGTTGTTTTTGCTAATCAAGCTGAATTTGCATTTCCAACAAGAGTTCTTCAGATTGACAAAGATGTCGCTCAGCCAATTATTTAGCCTAAAAAGGGTATAGGTAATAAATAACAGTATTTAAAAGTGTTGCTTATCCTTAATTCAGATTCATTCTTAATGAGATATTTCAGACAATGCCTACTTTACAACTATTAGCTCCAATCTTAAGTTTCTTGAAATGTGAAACGCCAGAGGCCTGGATTAATGAAGCTAAAAAACCAGAAAACTTACCCAACATTTTACGAGATCATCTGGCATGTGAATTGAAGGCCGCTCAAACCGCAATGCACCTAATACGCAAGTATGCTGTAGATAAAGCAAGTAGCAAAGTACTCGTTGAATGGTTAAAACCTTATGAAGATTTTCTTTACCGAAAAAAAGGTGATTTACACTCATTAACCCATAAAAATAATTTATCTAAAGTTATCCTACCCAAAAATAACTCGCCGTATAGCCACGATCTTATTGATAAAATGGTGTTGTTGATCAAAGAAGAGCTTCATCATTTTTATCAAGTGTTGAAGATTATGATAAATAGAAACATCCCTTTTAATGTAGTAACAGCAGGGCGATATGCTAAAGGGATGATGAAACATGTTACAACTTATGAGCCAAATGCTTTAATAGACAAGATGATCATTGCAGCTTATATTGAAGCGCGTTCATGTGAGAGGTTCGCCAAATTAGCGCCACACCTTGATAATGATTTGAATAAATTCTATGTGTCATTATTACGCTCAGAAGCGCGGCATTATCAAGATTATTTAGCACTTGCTACGCAAATTGCAGGTAAAGATATTAGTGATCGTATTGACCACATTGGTAAAGTAGAAGCCCAACTTATTTTAACAAAAGATACTGATTTTAAATTTCACAGTGGCTCACCTTTCAATTAAATGTAGCTTAAATTTATTTTATTTTATTTTATTTTACTGATATTACGCAGTTAAAAATTAAGATTTTAATATAAAATAGAATATGAGAAATATTTATTACATCCTTAAAATCAATACCTTCGCCAAAATGAATGCTAACCCATTGCAGTAAGTTTTTCTGCCTATAAGTTGTTGATTTATCTTGAACGGATACTCTATTTTGAGCTTAAATAAAATAGGCGAAGTTATTGCAAAACATAGTATTTTTTTAAAAATTACAAATTAAAAATTAAAAGCCGAAATTTAAAACAAACATCAAACCTGTTCCATGTGAAGCCGTTACTTTAAGAGAATTAAAAAAATAAATGAATATAAATGCTAGATGTTTTATTGTTCATGATTTTCAAATGGTCATAGCTCACTTTAAGCGGTCAAAGAAAAGTAAAGGCTTTTAAGGCGAGGCTGGACATGGATATTGTGCAAGTAAATCAGAGATTTATTCTGGATCCAAGGAACATTTACTTATAGATTATCAGGGGAGTATTGTAAATTTCACCCTAACAAAGACATCAGATAGCGAACGAATGGCTGTTTGGGAACTACTTAAAGTTAAAAATCACAATTATTTATTGGGAGATAAAGGCTATTTATCAGCCCTTGTAAAAAGTAATTTAGATGGCGAGCAATAAAACTAGAAACGCCAGTACGCCAGTACGCCATAATATGGTCAATCATCTTGAACAAACCGAACGAACTTTTTTAAATAGAACGCGTCGACTACTTGAAACTGTGTTCGTTCAAATAACTGGTCAGTTTAATATGAATAAAGTATCGGTTAGAAAATGTAGACTTTATCTGGCCGATAATGTCGTAAGATATTAGCTCATAGACCAAGTATACTTGCCAATACTTTACTCAAAAATAAACCAAAGCCTCTAAAACTTGCGCATGTTATCCGTGCTTAAGATCGCGCATGGCGATAAATTAAAGCAAATACTATACCTATGCCACTTCAAAATTCTTCAATTCATCAAACATTGAAAGACTCAAAGTTGTCATTAATTCCAGCTGTTAAGGCATGACCAATTTTTGGTAATGTGCTATCAAAAAAATTATCAATGCTTCGCCGGAAGCCTTTTGCAGTGAGTAAATATTTATTATCTCTTGCATGCTCATTCATGACTTTCCAAAGCCGTTCGATAGGGTTTAAATTGGGATTATACCCATGTGACGTAAAAATGTTTTGTCAAGCTCAAGCTTGATAATCAGAACAGGGCACAATATTAGGTAATTGTTGTTTCATGCTTTCGTAAAGCTTGATATATCATTTCTTCAGATCAGCCTTCATCAGAAAACAAAATAGCATTTATTCTGTCACACTCATTATTGTCCCGACTCATTTTGTGGCGAGATTCTAAAATGTTCATTTGTCTATAGGCTAATGATATTTGCATGCCTCTACTTTGATCTCTTCACAATAAATTGCAAGTTGTTTTTTCTAAATGCTAAGCATTATCAAGTATCACGGGTATATACCAGTGATACTTCATTATGCTTGGTCAGGCTTTAGCTAGGACATCAGACCAAAGCATAACATTAGGTAATTGCAGTCACTTTGCGAATGTTATAACGAAGAGCTGGTGTTTGAGCAAAGCCCAATAGAGCAAGGAAACTTGTAAAAATTAGCGTTGTTATAAAATTTCGACTTAGAATAACTAGGCTTCAATTTTATCCCTAGCTACTTGTCACAATTTGCCGATCTGACTTTCCAAAATGAAATAACATGGGTATATACATTTTTATTTTATGTACGCACGGAGACTAAAAATAGTTAAATTAACGATCAAAAAAAGTGTTTAGTTCTTTTTGGCTAAAAAATATATTTGGTTCAAAATGTCTATAGGCGCCCTGTTTTGGGTCAATTATTTTTGGCAATTAGAGCAGTAAACGCTATTGCGCCCCGCTAATTTAATTGATTGAAGCACCGTTTTACATTTAGGACAATCACAGCCCGATTTTCCATAAATATGCAATGTTTGTTGAAAATAACCTGGTTTTCCATCTGCGCCGACAAAGTCTTTGAGTGTTGTACCACCTTTTTTAATCGCTTCTTGTAAAATTTCTTTTATCGCATTAACCAATAACTGATAACGTTTTAACGAGATATTTCCTATTGGAATTGCTGGGCTAATGCCCGCTATGAATAAGGCTTCAGTCGCATAAATATTACCAACTCCTGTAACGACCTTTTGATCCATGATAAATTGTTTAATGGGTAATTTTCTCTTTTTAGCTAATTGATAGAGGTGATCACCTGTAAACTCCTCATTTAAAGGCTCAGGCCCTAAATGGAAGAGTAATTTTGAATTTAAAGGATATAAACCTAACCATAAAATAGCGCCAAAGCGGCGTGGATCGGTATAGCGCAACAAGCAGTTATCAAAAACAAAATCAACATGATCATGTTTTTGATGTGTTTCATTTGCTTTACAAATTCGCAAACTACCAGACATACCCAAGTGGATCAATAACGTGCCTGATCCGAAATTTAATAACAGATATTTAGCTCTGCGATCAATGGAAATTAGCTTCCGATATTGGATATGATCAGGCATATCCGTGGGTATTAGCCAACGCAATTGAGCTTGCCGAATAATAACATTAGTGATTATCGAACCTATAATATGCGCACTAATGCCACGGCGACTAGTTTCAACTTCAGGCAACTCAGGCATATTTTTCTCCATTTATTATACATAATACATTAACAGATCAAAGACTCCCACACCTTTTCAAGCAATTATAATTAAACCATGAAAATCCCCTGCTACTTCATTATACGTTGTCAGGCTTTAGCTCGGACATAAGATCAAAGCATAACAACAGGTATATCAACGATTAACGATTAACGATTA
>JAGLDN010000449.1 GCA_023145575.1 Psychromonas sp. | reverse complement strand
GGACTGACGACGTTCGGTTTAAAACGAAGCTTTACATCAAAGCACAAAAAACAGCAATTGAAGCCTTACGCCTTGTGCAGGTCTCAACTGCGTAACATCAGTTATTTAACTAGATTACTTATTGTGACCTCACCTTGTAGGAGTGTGCACCAAAATAAATAATGACAAATAAAATACCTATCGACATGTCCCCTCAAGATGAAAAGTCAACAAAGCAAATTGTGCCTTATATTTCGGTACAATTTGTCTTGCTTATTTTTGACCTTTACGTTATATGTGAATAACACACGAAATATTTAAAGTAGAATAATACAGCTCAACACGGTGGCAATAGCCAAAGGGTGCTAATGCGCTTGAGCGTTAAATCTGACAAGGTGTTTTGATGTTACCTACAACTTGCAGAATCTTAATCGGGCTCATTAATACTGATCCTCCCCACAGTCGATATCACACTGAGAAAGGTGCCCAAAATCATGAAAACGTAGGATCGGCGGGAATAATAACTTTACGGTTTTAAATATATTAATGACGTCCTGGTTGCCTGGACATATAGCGTTAACAAGTGCGGTGTATAGTATAATAACTCGACTGTCGTCATCCAGACCAGCTGCAAATAGTTCACACCCAAGATTTAGTGCATGACCACTCCCTCCGCGCTCAATAAAAATCCTACGGCTATAATGTTCAGAAGGCGCGCTTGCTGTGATGTCAAGTGCCTCGAACTGATTAACAATCCCTACTATATCTTGGGGGTTCATTACTTGGCTAGCTAGGTTTTCTGGATTTCGCACATCAACCAATGTTATGATGTGAGTTTCTACACCTGTTAATATTCTATGTATAAGCCTAATCACCGATATGTGTTTAGCTTTTATTATCAGATTATGTTCAGGTTCCCATATCCCCCCTCCACATAGAGGCTGATCGCACTGATCCCGCACTCTACTTGAATAATCCGTGACATATTCAAAAGTTTCATTTATAATCACTTTTTCAGTGTCAGTAAATCCGCCGTCTGCCCATATATGAATATATAGAAAAATCATTTTAAATTCTATTGGCGCGTTTATATATATATAGCCATCTATGATCTTACGCTCCTCTTGTTCCTTTTTATCCGCTATTTCTTTAGGTGACATTTCCGCATCAGCGTTATTTTCCTGCTTTAGTAAACTTTTTGTTAAAGCTTCTATCATTTGGTTAAAATACCTTAAATTAAGTGGGTGGAGTGTTTTGGAGTCTTTGAAAATAATTCAATCAATAAAACATTCGGCTATAAAAAAATATCAGTATCTTAATGAGATCATTATTTTTTTTTGTAGGGCGGAATTTCGGCTTTGGCGAGTAGATTGTCTCGTATCAAAATATATTTTGAAGCAAGGCAAGCAATCTTCTTTTAACAGTAAAATAAAACAGCCTGCCCTACCATTTTTTAAAAATTCACGCCCTGAAGGCTTAAACTGCACAAACTAAAAAAATGTACATTTATATGCTGCCCGAGCTGACATCACTGCATTATATACTATATAATGTAAATATGTATATCCATGTGGCGTAAACGTGCAAATTCAGCAAGGTAAATAGTACCAAGGCGCTAGGCATAAAATTGAAGTATATAACCTTGCTTGCCAATATTGCGTTTCAGCATTCGTGAACTGATTGATTCATGCACACCAAGCTGCTTGGCTATTTTGCTTTGATTTATTTCGTTTCTATTAAGGCCGTAAAGGTAATATAATATTAGCAAGTCAGTTTTTCATTATTTGCATTTCTTGTCGCAGGAAAGGTAAATTAATATATATGCAATAAGCTAGTTTTTCAACTAATTATGCATACGAGAATTTAATCTAAAACGTTTAAAATGATAAAATGTTGTATATTAAAAAAATCGATGAAATATATTTTCATTGTTTCCGCATTAATCGGAATGAATACTAATGCCTTATCAGCTCCAGGTGATATGCAAATTAGCAAAAAGGCAGGTGCTTGGCCTATAACTATTAAAACTTGTTCATATGATGCAGGTGCAATTTGTTCTTTAACTTGGAATGGCAAGGAATTTATTAATGATTATGATCACGGAAGACAGCTTCAATCGGCAGCATCTTTTGATGGATTAGGTGAAATGTTTAATCCTACAGAGGCCGGAGCTTCTGAAGTGACAAATGGAATAAATCCGAATCCGAGCAGTAGTGTTCTACAGAGTTCACGGAGTTCTTCAAATATACTTGCTACACAAACTAAAATGGCTTTTTGGAATCCGGTAGATGGACAAGCCACTTCAAATCATATATTGAATAAACAAGTAACAATTGGAGTCTATGGACTTGCACATGTAATAGAATATCTAACTCAATTTAATATCCCTGCTGATGAACATCACACGTCTGGAATTTTGAGGCTGTGACAGGTTATATGCCATCAGAGTTTTCTAATTTCTGGGGCTTTGATCTTAAGAATAATAAACTTATTCCATTAAAAATGGGTGCCACTGATGAGCAAAATTTACCTGTTATCTTTTCTACTCCAGATGGCGGTTGGGCGATGGGAATTTATTCACCAGATAGCCCTCAGAAGTCTTGGCCTACGGTAGGCTATGGAGCATTCAGTTTTCTACCTCAAAATGTCGTTAAATGGAATAATGTATTCAGAATAGGCGATCCGAAGGGTAGCATTCATTTTCGCTCTTATGTTATTGTTGGAACTCTAAAAAATGTCAGGGTCTCCATGATTAAGCTACATAACATACTTAAATCACATAACATACTTAAATAGTAATGTGGTTTTGAATGCTAGCGACATCAAATGCTAACAATGCGCTAATTCAAAACCTTTTTTTGTAAAACAATTCATGCAGGTATCCTTATTCATGCAGGCATCCTTGCTGAACGTAACTTAACATAAACCACAGGCAATACTACTTCCCGTGATATTGCCTAAATATAAGCAATCATTTCTCTGGCAATCGCAGTAACCACAACATTTCGATGCTTACCTTTGTGCAAAAGTCGATTGTATCGACAACAGAGTCGTAGTTGTGCCGATCATGCCATATCGGCTATTTCTTTAGGTAGTCCCTCCTGCCTTAATTGCATATCTTTTGATTTATACACATCACACCTGAAGATCCTCGTTTCAGGACGCCTGAGTGATTCATGTTCAATACCCAATGCTCAATGCTCCTTTCGGTAGGGTTAAACAAAAGACTTTAATCCTTTATTGTTATTCACTTTTTGAGCATTACAACGCAAAAGTTGATTTACTCAGTTGTCCCCAAAGGGCGAGTTTTAAAGGTGTTATTAATTTTGGCAAGGGAATAACCATTCGATTCAATCAATGCCTTGCCTCTCTAGCCATTACTTGTAGTTGTCTTGCACGGCTATTACCAGCACCCAAGCGACGTTTTCACCGCTTGAATGCTCACTAAGCCAAAGTAGCTCATTAATTTATTGGGATTATCAAACCGGATCAAATAACCTAATTCAATTGAATAATAGACCGCTATAATGCTATTATTTATGGCACTATTTAAAATGCTGAAAAAACATTTACTCGCGCTAGTGGCATAACCATTATGCACTTGGCTATTGAATCTGCCTTATGTAAAACGTAAGACTATCGCATATCTAAATTGCCTATATATTAAATAGTGAACGCTCTCCATATTAAAGATCTTGTTCCATAGAGAGTGCAGGCATATCACTAGAGGGTTTCCCGACGATAATTGCAGGCACGCCTGCGACAGTAGTGTGCCTAGGTACTGACTTAAGTACTACGCTACCCGAGCCAATTTTTGCGCCGACGCCAATTTCAATATTTCCAAGCACCTTTGCGCCTGCACCAATCATGACACCTTGCCGAATTTTAGGGTGCCGATCACCACGATCATTGCCTGTTCCACCAAGTGTCACATTTTGCAATAGGGATACATTATCTTCAATAACTGTGGTTTCGCCTACCACAATGCCTGTTGCATGGTCAAACATTATGCCTTTACCAATGGTAGCCGCTGGATGAATATCAACGCTAAAGAGCATTGCGCTTTTATTTTGCAGATATTGCGCCAGCTGAATACGGTTGGAATACCAAAGCCAATTAGCTACACGGTGTATTTGAATCGAATGAAATCCTTTTAAATAAAGCAAAGGCGTTGAATAATCATTAACCGCTGCATCTCGAATTTGCACTGCAATAATGTCTTCCATTGCAGCATTGATGATAGAGGGGGAGAGGGTAAATGCTTCCTCTATTATTTCTCTTACTATCATTGCAGGCAGAGTTTGGCTGTCTAGTCGACTAGCAAGCTGATAACTTAATGCACTCTCAAAGTTTGAATGGTTTAAAATATTGGCGTAAAAAAAGCTAGCAAGAATTGGTTCGCTTGCTGTATGGTTTCTAGCTTCTTTACATATTTGTTCCCATAATTGATTTATATTTTCCATTCATGATCCTATAGTGGGCTGGTTTCATTTGTTGCCTTGCATAGAAAGTGCAATTTTTTATTTCGTTTTTCAACAGGCACTATGGACAAGGGATCTATATGAATAATAATATCCGCATTCAGGAATTCAAGTGCAAGTTTTGCCTCTACTTTGTCGGCTTTTTCATGTGCGTCCAATAAACTCAGATCATCATCTAATTCTAAATGAAATTGAATAAACTTAGTATTGCCAGACTCTCTCGTTCTAAGGTCATGTATGCCATGAACTCCGTTAATTTGATAAGCTATTTTTATAATTTTTTCTTCATCTGACTTAGGAAGTTGTTTATCCATTAGAGAATTAATCGAGAGAAAAGTAATTTCCCATGCGCTATATAATATATAAAAACTAACTAAAATAGCAAAGAAGCCATCTGCCCAGTGCCATCCCATTCCTGCTAAAAAAATTGCAAGTAGCACCGCAGCATTGAGTATAATGTCAGCTCTATAATGTAATGAATCGGCTTTAATTGCCATACTGCCAGTTGTCTTTACTACATAAGACTGAAACAAAACTAATAGTATTGTTAACAGTAGCGAAAAAAACATAACACCAATAGCAAAACTTGTAGAGGCAATCTGGTTACCATGAATTATTGCTGAAATGCTTGAAAACAATAAAAAGATAGAGGATCCCGCTATAAATGCAGCTTGTGCAAGGCTCGCTAAACTTTCAGCTTTACCGTGTCCAAAACGATGGTCGTCATCAGCGGGCTGTAAAGCAATTTTTATTGCAAAAAGGTTGATGATAGACGTTGTTACATCCATTATGGAGTCTGTTAATGCTGCTAAAATACTTGATGATCTCGTCATAAACCAAGCAATAAGCTTTAAAATAATTAATATAGTTGCAGCCGTTATGGCCGCTTTTCCCGCAAGTTTTACCAGGCGTTCATATTTTTCTTTACTTATATTTTGTTGCACAAATAAGTCTCTATATAATCTAATTGTTCAGATTTAATAGTATAAGGTATATATACATGTGACGTAAAGAGGCAATGTCAGATGGGTAACTGGTTTATCGTTACGAGACATAAAATGACCATTTGTGGACAACTAAATAAATCATCTTTTGCGTTGCAATACTCCAAAAGTTAAAAACAATAAAGGGTTAAAGTCTTTTTTTTAACCCTACCTAAGGGAACATTGCGCCTTGAACATGAATCACTCAGGTGCCCTGAAACGAAGATCTTCAGGTGTGATGGGTATACACGCTTATTAATGAGAGAACTAGCAGACAGCTTGCCATGAAAGCAAAGGGTACAAGACTTATGATATTTAAGCGGCAAAAACGCCAGAGCGACTAGAGCAAAAAGTCTAAACAGGCGACTTCAAAAGGGAGCACGGCAATCAGCATGAAAAGATGAAGGGCTTTAAAGTGATATACGTTATCAAAAATGATAGAAATAAAGGGTAAAAACACATCGTTTGCTGTCTCGAAAAAATCTTAGGTTAAAACTTTGCTTGATTGGATTTACTCCAGTTTACAAAGCATCGTACATGACTATTCATTGTGTTAAAATTACATTGTATTACAAATCCTTGTGTTTTAAATATCTTACTTGATGATGTTATGCCGCCCTCAGTACTAATATTGTATTTATGCACTTGCATAATGAGTTACCATTTCGTTGCCAGCATGTTGGATGGATTGATTGACTAATTTGTTTTATTCTTTCATCATAAGGCTCGGGATGTTTACCAAGATTCCGTTCCAAAAACCTAACTGTATACTTTACGTGGTAGCGTTCATCTGCTGGAATAGATTTTACACCCATGTTAATTCAAAATGCAAAGTCAGATCGGAAAATTGTGCCAAGTACTCGACATAAAAATGCCCTCTGAGATGATTAACTGCGTTAATCACCAAAGGTCGAATTAAAATAAAGAC
>JAGLDN010000448.1 GCA_023145575.1 Psychromonas sp. | reverse complement strand
TAAACAAAGATCAACAGCCCCTAAACGTATTAAGTATGTGATATAAATGCGATCTAAATGTGATCTAAATTTTACGCAGTTAAAATGGCTTAATTCAAGGTGTCATTTACTGTGACGGTTGCTCCCTTTAAAAAATTTCAACGCAGAAGGAAGTCATTTTAACCAGTAAAATAGATCTGCTATTTAATCAGATTGGTATTAATGGTTTATTTTTAAATCCTCGAAATTTTAATTTTATACATCGGCACTCGGCACAATTTTTTTCATCTCATATTTTGTACTCTCTAATCACATGGGCATATCTGATTTCAATTTTGCATGGTTTGCGAAAGAAAAATTATCAGAATATATTTAAATGTCCATCTCTGCCAAGCAATTTAGACCAAACATATTAAGTCTGTAATCTAAATTTCACACAGGATAAAGGGCTTAATTCAACCTGTAATTTAAGGTTAATGCTTGTTCCATTTACGAGAATGACAACGCAGAAGTACGTTATTTGAGGCCGTAAAATAGAAAAGCTATTTATTATAATTGGCATTACCTCTCGATAATTATCCAACATTACCTCTAGATGATTATATAGCATTACCTCTCGATGATTATCTACGTTAATCACCTGTACTGAGAATTAAAATAAAAGACCTTAATTTTTAACTGACGCGCTAAGTTGAAATTTTATAATAGTCTAGATTATTACAAGTAGCCAAGCACTGTGGCGCCTAGGCTCGAATGTCAACCATACGTTACTACATTCGAAAATAGAATAACAATATAATTATTAACATTTTTTCAGTTGATTATACCTACCCGCGATTAGCTCTGCTAATTATTGATAGGCCACATGTCATGCCTTGATGTGTCATCCGAGCTAAAACCATATAGAGCATATTGAGGTAGCATGAGTATAGAATTCAGGTTAAATAGTAAATAAAATCTAATCATTGCCGATAAGTTATTAACAACACATTTTTAAAATGAAAAATTTATAAAACAGCAGTAAGGTCAATATGAAAATTGAATCGACACTTCTCATTAACGAATGGCAACTAGGACAGCAATTAAATGTTGCTGTACATAATGGCACGCGAGATAAATTCAATTTATTATTAAGTTATTTATCATCCAATGCACAAGATTTTGCGCAATTTAGCTTATCTAATGACAACGAATTACAACTTTCAGAGCAGTGTTTGCGCGATTCATTAAAGGTACCAAACTCACAACCTTTAGTAAATGCAGGCATTACACCACAACAAGCAGATTATTTAAATAAAAGTTTACAAGAAAAAAGACTAGATAGTATTCGCCTGCAGTATTTATTAAATAACGAAGCTGTACTTTCCAGAACATATGATCCTGATATACCAGACGATATAGTTGATAACCTTTCCCTTTTATCTCAAGAAAGGCTTGGTGACTCACAGGAAGAGTTATCAGTCGAAGGATCTGAAGGTAACGATGATAACACCACGTCTCTTTCTGGTATAAATCACCAATTAATGGAAACATATCAAGCATTAAATTTCTAATTAGATAACTCATGTTACGCAGTAAGCTATAATTTTAGATTAAAAAACTGTTAAAGTATCGCTATGAATATAAATAAACAAAAATTTGAGCTGTATGTTGATCGCTTTGTAACTCCATTTAGCAAGATAACAACTGGCTTATCTAATCTTCTATAATGCAAATATTAGTCACGATTAAATTACTCGCTTCTTATCTCTTACCCGCTTCTTAAACCACAAACAGCTTACTTTGCCTGACTTGGTGTAAAATATACAAAAAGATGTGCGGGAAATTGGGTCTGATGATCTCGTTTTAATCTTTGACGACACAGTTCTCTATTAACCTTTCTCGAGTGAAAATGAACTAATTAGCTGCAACTTTGATCATTGTGTTGGACGCTTAATCAAAGGTATAAACTAACTAAATTATATTTATCATTCTGGACAATCAATGATCCCAGTTGCCTTTAAACTTATGACAAAAGAAATTCAATACTCAGATGTTGTGACCCGCAAAATAAAAAGAAAGAGTAGCATCACTAAAAATGAGGACTTAATATTCATACTTAAAGCATGTAACCAAAATCAACTGAAATGGCGCTACGTATTTGATGACAGTTTTTTCATCAATTGGCAATATAATAGTTATTCATTAAAAATGAAAAAACATTTTATTTTCGCATTAAAAAATAACCGTTTAATTGCACTAAGTCGAGAAAATAAATTACAATGGTCTTTTCATCGAATTGATTCATTGGATTGGCCATAAACTTCGATCTGCTGTTGGGTAAAAGCAACGGATGTTCCAGTTCTTTTACACCAACAAATCTTTAAAAACAAAGATGGCAGT
>JAGLDN010000447.1 GCA_023145575.1 Psychromonas sp. | reverse complement strand
ATGGGTATAGATGCAATACATTGAACAGAATGGTTATTCCCTTGCCGAAATCTATAACACCTTTAAAACTCGCCCTTTGGGACAACTGAGTAAATCATCTTTTCCGTTGCAATACTCAAAAAGTGAATAACAATAAAGGGTTAAAGTCTTTTTTTTAACCCTACCGAAGGGAGCATTGCGCCTTGAATATGAATTGCTCAGGTGTCCTGAAACGAGTATCTTCAGGTGTGATGTTAATATACTTCAATTTCATGCCTAGTACCTTGGTACTATTTTCCTTGCTGAATTTGCACTTTTGCGTCACATGGGGATATAAGTTGTATCATTAGTTTAATTTTATTTATACTCATAATAAGTATTGATATTATTATTCGATTTTATTTTTTATGTCGTCGTCTTTTTTTTAGTTTCTTCTGCCAGCCATTTTCCTTGAGAAAAATAAGCACGCCAACCGGTAACTTTTTTATCAAGCTCAGCACGAATGTACTGTTCTTTTTCAAGTGTTTGTGCTAATTGTAATTTTTGTGCGGCACGATACTCTTTGCGTTTAACTTTATTACTTTCATTTGTGAGTGCTTGATCTATTTTCAAATCAAGTATTTTATAAGCAGCTTGATTAGCAATATAAACTTTCGGCAAAAACCGCACAACTGTGGGATTTCCGTCTGGACAACATTTAGGTGCACTAAATAGGTAATCAAATTTTTCAGAAATTAATGCCTTATATGTAATTAATTCATCAACAGTTGGTGCGCGTGTTTCTCTTGATTTAGGGTAAGTGTTTGCCGCTAAAAACAACCCTTTAGCACCATCTCTCAAAATAAAGTGTGCATTACTTTGTTCACATTTTAAGTCTGGTAAATCAACGGGATCTTCTTTTTGAGGCGCGACATCTCCATTGCGTAAGATTTTGCGCGTATTTTTACATTCATCATTATTGCAATCCATGTATTTACCAAAACGTCCCTCTTTGAGTTGCATATCGTGACCACACTTATCACATTCAACAACTGGGCCTTCATAGCCTTTAATTTTAAACTCTCCTGTTTCAACTAAGTAGCCTTCACAAAGTGGGTTATGACCACAAATATGTAGTTTCCTCGTTTCATCGAGTAAATAGTTATCCATTGCCATATCACATTTAGGGCAACGCTTTTTTGCCATTAACGCTGAAGTTTCAATATCTTCGGTGTTGAGTATATCAACGACATCATCACCATCAATAAGATTCAGTGTTGTTTTACAGCGTTCATTTACTGGCAATGTATAACCTGAACAACCTAAGAAAACACCTGTTGATGCGGTGCGAACACCCATTGCACGATCACAAGAAGGGCAGCGAACATCCTCTATAATCACAGGATCATTTAAGCGCATCCCACCGTTTTCAACTGGCTCAGTGGCTTTTTCAATCAAAACTGTTAAATCGTTGTAAAATTTATCCAACTCTTTTTTCCAATCCGCAGTACCATCGGCAATACCATCTAGCGTCGCTTCCATTTGCGCTGTAAAATCATAATTCATCAGTTCGACAAAGTGCTCAGAAAGTCGGTCACTGACAATCTCACCCATTTTCACAGCGAAAAATCGACGTTTATCTATTTTTACATAGCCACGATCTTGGATTGTAGAGATGATGCTTGCATACGTTGATGGACGTCCAATCCCTTTCTTTTCAAGCTCTTTTACTAATGAGGCCTCAGTAAAACGCGCGGGAGGTTTTGTAAAGTGCTGTTGAGGGTCAAGTTCGATTAAATGAAGTATTTCATCAATCTCTAAATCTGGCAGTTGAATATCATCCACTTTACTTCTGGCAACAGGTTGTGCTTTTGTCCAACCAGCAAACCGCAATGTACGTCCTTTCGCTCTTAATTGATAATCACCTGCTTGAATAATAAGTGTAGAAGCATCATATAATGCAGGCAGCATTTGACAGGCTAAAAACTGTCGCCAAATCAAATCGTAAAGCTTATGTGCATCTTTATCAACGCCAGCAAGTAATTCAGAAAGTTGATTAACATCAGAAGGCCTTATTGCTTCATGCGCTTCTTGTGCGGAGGATTTACTTCTATAAGTGATGACATCATCAGGCAGATAATCACTCCCAAACTCTTGGCTTATATACGCTCTTGCCGCCTCAACCGCATCTTTACTTAAATTAGTCGAGTCGGTACGCATATAAGTAATGTAACCCGCTTCGTAAAGACGCTGTGCAAGCATCATTGTTTTCTTTACACCAAAACCTAAACGGGTACTTGCCGCCTGTTGTAGTGTTGATGTTATAAAGGGTGCACTTGGCTTGCTTTTTGTTGGTTTATCTTCACGCGAGAGCAGTTTATATTGCGCGGTTTTTAGATGACTAAAGGCGAGATCAGTCTGCGCTTTATTAATCGGTTTAAATGATTTTTGTTTTTCCTTAAATACTTCGAGACGTAATTTGATGTTATTTTTATTTTGCACATCGGCGTGTAGATCCCAAAACTCTTCTGGATTGAATGCTTTTATTAGTCGTTCTTTTTCGACAACTAAACGCAGTGCCACAGACTGTACACGTCCGGCAGAAAGGCCTCGCGCAACTTTTTTCCATAACAGTGGCGACAGCATAAAGCCAACAACCCGATCTAAAAAACGGCGCGTTTGCTGTGCATTAACAACGTCCATGTTTAACTGAGTCGGATGTTTAAAGGCTTCTTGAATAGAATTTTGAGTTATTTCATTAAAAACCACCCGTTGATATTTATTTTCTTCGCCCCCGAGTACTTCACGCAAATGCCATGCAATTGCTTCTCCCTCTCTATCCAAATCGGTTGCGAGATAGATGATTGGAGAATCTTTTGCAAATTTTTGCAGTTCAGCAACCACTTTTTGTTTATCTTGTTGGATCTGATAATTAGCGGTCCAATTTTTAGGATCAATGCCCATTCTTGTAATAAGTGCTTTTTTTGATCGCTTAGCTTGCTCTTGTGCTTTTTGTTCGGGTGATAATCCTGCTAATGATTTTTTAACTGTCGTTGGTTTTTTTTCACCGCCACTTTTGGGAAGATCTCTTATATGACCAACACTTGATTTAACAATATAATTGTTTCCTAGATATTTATTAATAGTTTTTGCTTTTGCTGGAGACTCTACAATAACAAGAGATTTAGCCATATTTAAGACGCCTAAGATATTAGTAAGAAATATAAATTTGATTAATTTCTTTTTATATAAACGAATGTATACAAAAATTGCAATATTTTTTTTGAAAAATATTTAAAATTTCAAAGTGTTTTGCTAAGAAAATAAAATAAAATTTAATAAAATCATAATGTTATATGTCTTTTTTGAGTATTTTTTAAAATCATTAAATTTATCGTAATTATTTCAAATAATGTTCAAAACAGTCCAATAAATAATATACAGCGTATATTATAAAATTAGGAACAAGCATTTTTATATCACCGAGTAACCTAAAGATTAAAAATCTAATAGGTAAATTGTATCAAGATCCGAGGCATAAAATTCCCTCTCTATGATTAACATAGCTCATTACCTGAGTTCAAATTAAATAGAAACTTTAATCTTTATAGAGTAGTTAAGTCAATATTTTATAACAAAACAGATTGGTGATCGTTGCCAACTCTTGTGGGACACTCACTAAAATGTTTATTTTATGCATAACAATCTAGAAGAAAATAAGCAATTTTTCAGATTCCCCTATCGTTGACAATTGAGCAGGCATCTAATTAAAGTATTTTTACGTTAAATAGAAAGGAATAATTTATGCTTTATAGCTCGTCCTCTTAGGATGTATAAATAATAAATAATAAATAATAAATAATAAATAATAAATAATAAATAATAAATAATAAATAATAAATAATAAATAATAAATAATAAATAATAAAACCTAGATTCAATTCTCAAGTGCATCGTTTAAACTAGTTGGAAAAGGAGTCAGTTCAATATATCTTGACTACTTTCCTCCGACAAGAGATGCAAATACTTATACAGTATACACAACTGACTGAGTCACTAAGATCAAACTTTTAGCCCCTAATAAAAGTGGTGTGAGCCAAACTAAAATAGTGATACATCTTGGTGTTAATCAATCATCAATTTCTCGGCAACTAAAACGCAATTAATAAAATACAGGTTACACCGTAAAGCAAGCTGTAATAAGCCACTATAAATACTGAAAATGTTTTTGGCTTTGTAGTAATGACCTGAAACAATTAATCATCTCACCTTTAAAATCAAAGAGAAATGTAGTGCAGAACAAATCACAGCACGCTTTGATAGCAAGGTTAAAAAATTGATTAAAGTCAACCATTAAACAATTTACAAGTTCATTTAGTCAGATAAAAAAAGTAGCGAACTTTAGACTAATTTACGCCGAAAGCTAAGAAACATACATCAAGAAGTAAAGAAAAAAAGCAAGCCGTGCGCTTATCAACGTTTTGGTTAGTATTGAAATGAGCGCTGAAGAAGTTGATAAACGCACGCGCAGTGGTGATTGGGAGATTGATTTGTTGATTTCAAAGTGGCATAGTGGCGACTTATTAACGATTGTTAAACGAGTGACACTTTACTCTGTAACCAAACCAATTTTTATAAATCAAAACAACAGTTACCGATGCAACAATTAAATTATTACCGCCATTTAAGGATTTTGTCTTAACGATAACAGCTGATAATGGTAAAGAAGTTGCGCACCATAAATAAGTGTCGAAAAAGCTTGATTGCGGCTATTATTTTGCAGATCTCTATTGCGCATGGCAACGAGGATTGAATGAAAATACCATTGGACTTTTACGGGAATATTAGCCCAAGTCAATAGACTTCAACTTGATCAGTGATGAAGCTGAAAGAGTCACTTAATTCATTTGAATAATAGGCCAAGAAAAATCCTATCGTCTATGACGATGCAATTTGAAATGGTGAAAAAACATATGCCAGTCCAGTGCCGTCAGAATTATGCACTTGGCGGTTGCATCTGCCAATTTAAAAACAATTCAACACGTGGAAATAAAATGAGATTTGTTCGAGATCATGTGTTTAGACAATCAAAGCTACCGCGACAGACAGCAGAAGAGCCAATGCGTCCACTGCAAGATATCGGTCAAATAAAAAATATGCATTGGCCAGGTTCTATGTTTGCTGTTCTAAAAGATCCTCAAGAAAGAGTCCACATTGAGTTTACTTCAACAACAAAAGTATTACTCCGCTCAGCGATAAAAACGCTTGGTTTAATTTTACTTCTTGCACAACAGGTTATTACATCTGCCGTTGGAAATGTTGATCTTGAATTTTAGATCTCCAACTGAAGATCCAGAAATGCTTCGGAGGAACTAGCAAATTATTCCTAGGAAAAATAGTAAAAATAATAAATAAAATTAATAGTTCATTTTTTGAAGCTCACAACATAATAACATTTGTTAATGGATCTGGTCCTAAATTTAATCCCATTGATTTGCAAGATAGACCTGGGATTTTATTCCACCAAGCTTGTACGAATTTAGACATAAGTATTCGAGGCTCAGAACATTGTATGATAGTCAAAGATCACATTCTTGACTTTACTATGACGAAATATGAAATAGCAAAATTTATCTTTTATAACATAATTAAAGAAAAAATAGTTCTGAGCAGAATACTAGACGACTCGAATGAACACTTTAAATCGGAATTAAATTATTACCATGATTTGCCCAATTTAAGCCCTTTCGTCTGTATAAAAGATCCACGTTGCTGGATAAATTTTATTGATGAATTTAAATGTGATGAATATGACGATTTCCAAGTTTATAAGATAAGTAATATGGTGAATTATTAGCTGTCTCTTTGATTGAACAGTAATATAGTATAAAATAATTATTGTAGTATCCATTATCGTAAATTCATTAGCCTATCTTTCTAGGGTATAGTTGCTGAAGTTTTAAACACAAAGTTACCAAATCAAAACATAATTACCTTACTCTTGCCTCATAAAATTAACGCTATTTAAAGTGAACTATACCCATGTGACGTAAAAATGCTTTGTCAGGCTCAAGATCGATGATCAGAACAAGGCACAATATTAGGTAATTGTTATTCACTTTTCGATTATTGTAACGCAGTCTTGGTTTTTGAGCTTGTGTCCGCAGGGCAAGGCAATTAGTACCAAGGCGCGTTGATATAAAAT
>JAGLDN010000446.1 GCA_023145575.1 Psychromonas sp. | reverse complement strand
CTTGCACTTGAAAGTGTGCGTAATGAGTGTTTAGTTATCGGTGAAGATTTAGGCACAGTACCAGATGGCATGGATGTTTTGCTTAAAGATGCGGGTGTTTACTCGTATAAAGTATTCTTTTTTGAAGTTGCAGAAGATGGTAATTACATTTCTCCAAATGATTACAAGCAACAAGCAATGGCTACATTATCAACGCATGACATGCCAACAATTAAAGGTTATTGGCATTGCGATGACTTGTATTTAGGCAAAGAGTTAGGTTTGTATCCAGATCAAGATGCCTTAAATGGTTTAATGAACGATCGTCTTGGTAGCAAACAAAAAATATTAAATTCGTTACATGATCATCACAGTTTACCTGCTGATTATAACCGAGATGCACTTTATACTGGGATGGATCAAACATTAAACTTCTCAATGCAAAAACATTTGGCGAAAGGCAGCTCTGCACTACTAAGTCTTCAATTAGAAGATTTCTTAGAAATGGAAGCGCCTGTTAATGTCCCAGGTACATTTGATGAATACCGAAACTGGCAACGTAAGCTATCATGTGATCTTGATGGCATTTTTAATAATGAAAGCATTAAAACGTTACTTGCCGATTTGACAAAGGCACGACGCTAATTTAGCGTTGACCTTAAGCAATGTAATCATTAATTTTTAAAATTAATGATTACCATTTTACTCTTATTTTTATTATTTACTCTTTAGGAATGATTAACTATGACAGCTAAAAGCACAGCAAAAAAATCAGCGAAAGTTGTAAAAAAACAAGAAACTTTTAACCCGGAACATGCTTCTTTAATTAGTTTACTTCAAGAAGCTAAAATGGGTAGCCCGTTTGATGCGTTAGGTTTAATTGACAGTTCAATCAAAGGCAAACTTTTAAGAGCGTGGCTACCCGGCGCTGTAGAAGTTGAATATTTTGCAATTGGCAGTGAAAAATCATTAGGCAAATTAAAACGCATTGATAATTCTGGACTTTTCGAGACTCATATAGATAAAGTACCTGCTGATTTTTGTTATGAATTAAAAGCAAGTTATGAAAATGGCGAGCATCGTTTTGTAGACCCTTATCAATTCACTGAAATTGCATTTGATGGGCTTTCATCATTACATGAAGCACCGCAAAATGTTTACAAAACATTAGGCGCACAATTAAAAACAGTCACACTTGGCAAACAAGAAATCAGCGGTGTTAGATTCATTGTATTTGCACCAAATGCAACAAGTGTAAGTTTATTGACTGAGTTTAATCAGTGGGATGGACAACGTCAGCCAATGCAACGCAGCTGGTGTGGACACTGGGTTATTTTCGTTCCGAATTTGAAACCAGGTTGTGCTTACAAATTTGAATTAAAAGATGGCTTAGGTAATCGTTTACCACACAAAGCCGATCCTGTTGGCTTCCAAGCTGAACTTTATCCATCACATTCTTCTATTGTTGTTGATCATGACGCTTACCAGTGGAATGATGCGGCTTGGATAAAATCTCAAGAAGGTGATAAACGCTTCACTGCAATGAGTATTTATGAAGTGCATTTAGGCTCGTGGAAACGTAAAACTGAAAACGGTGTTGAGCGCATGCTAACTTACCGTGAGCTTGCTGCTGATTTACTGCCTTATTTAGTTGAAATGGGTTACACGCATTTAGAAGTAATGCCAATCTCTGAATTCCCATTCGATGGTTCTTGGGGCTACCAGCCAGTTGGTTTATTTGCAGCAACGAGTCGTTTCGGTGATGCAGATGATCTTAAATACTTTATCGATCAATGTCACCAAGCTGGTGTTGGCGTGATTGTGGATTGGGTGCCTGCTCATTTCCCAT
>JAGLDN010000445.1 GCA_023145575.1 Psychromonas sp. | reverse complement strand
ATGTGAAAGATCAACAGCCCCTAGCTTTTTATTGCTAAATATATTCATTGAGTAGTTGTATTTTGTCTGTAAAACTAAGCGTCCTACTAATTTCTCTGGGGTAAAATCCTCATGCAATAACTTGTGAATCTTGGCTGTAACCATAATTGTTAACTTACAGGATTTTAAATACTGATTTCCTACTCTGCAGTGTGAATTCATAACCTTGTTTAAGCCTTATATTTACTTTAACTCTCTTGATATAAAATAAGCTCAGCAAGCCAATTCATTAAATCTCTCTTTTTAATTTGCACCCATTTTATTTAAAGTAGAAATATTTTATTGCATATATTACATCAGCTAATTATCGTTTATTAAACAATTCCATTTAGCAAGAAAATAGCCAACATATAACCACTGGCAATCTAAATTGGGAAATATAACGTATTATCCAAATCCAGGAGCCATGGCTCTTTTTTATTCTTCAATTTTTGAAAATATTAAATCAAGTAGGAATAAGGATGTTATGTTTATTGATTAAATTTTGGCGTATTATACTTACAGACAATAACGGCGAAATGGCAGAGATAATATCCTTAGAAGAGAGGATATAATGATTAGTGAGAGTAATAGCATTGAGACAAGACAAATTGCTAGTATTATCGTCATAAAAAAAACATGCAATACATCTTGTAGGGTATCAATAAAAAACGATAAATTAACATGTATAAAATGTTTTAACGCAACAAGTATAATGCAAATACTCAAAAAGTAAAAAAAACCAATAAGTGCACCTTTTAAGTCTTCTTTTGAGGGCATGAGGTGCAATGAAATTGCAGCGCTTAAATATGCCCAAATCAACAATTGAACAGGTTTATTTTGCAAATCCAAAAATAATAAATGGTTAAAAGAAAGTAATAAATTACTAATGTCAGTAATAGGATCTATATTTTTCAAAAAATCTGATTGCCATGAAAACAAATGAATGACTTGATTACCGCTTGGCATTACATAGAGAGTCAAAAAATAAACACTGAATGCCCCACCAATTAATGGCGCAATACCAATAAATAAATTACCCAACATATGCCATGCATTTCGGTTGTTATATGAATGGTTAACATAGCCTAAAGTACCATTTTTATTTGGGCTAAACAACTTTATTTCATTGATTTTATGTCTAAATACAATACACATAAATGCGTGTGATAATTCATGGATTGGCGTGCCAATGATGGCGCTAATATAAATACTTTTACCACCAAAACTATTATTCAACAAACGAAAAAATAGTTGCTGAAAGCACCATAATATTATAACTGTTAACAAAAAAAAAGAAAATATATAAGCTAAATTTGACATGAAATTATTTCCTTATGTATACTAGGATATTTAATTTAGGTATATTAAAGCTGAAATAAGTTGTGCATATATTCTTTCATTATCAGCATCTATTGTTGGAGGAAAAGTAGTAAAAAATACTCAAACAACTACTATTCCAACTAAATTAAACGATACACTTCAAAATTGACGCGATACCCGTTATCACTCAAGATGTAAAATTTAGCAAGCGTTGATGTCAACAGACTCTAGGCGACAAGTTAAAGATTTAACTTGTTCAATCAATAATTTTCAACAACGAAAATTTTGGCCTTTTGTGTCGCCCGCTCGAAAACTAATAAGGTTTAAATTAGTCTTTTTTCATTTAAACTACCTGCAAACGATTACGAAGCTAATCGTTGAGACGTCATCAAACTGCGCCTTGCCTTAGTATCCGTGCTGACGATGAAATAAAGTACCTTTACTGGTAACGCGTATATCACCATTTTGGAACTTGAAGTAGCATGGTCACATAACGCAAGTTATAAACTTTAAATTTATCAAAATAATTATGAACGTCACTTTTTTTATGATTAAGAGAATACATATGATTACCATATATTATTTAGCATACGGAAAAGAGCCTAAAAATTGCTTTACTGTTTCGGAAAAGGTTTGTCTATACAAAGCGATGTTTGAGTGTAACATAATTTCAAAGCATGCAATGCATGTGGCTAAATCCGATTTTAATCATTATCTTAATAACCTGAAATTATGGTTCGGAGATGCTGAATTTGAAACTATTCAATACGTAAAACACGGTATTAAGATGATGCATGAAATAATATCCGATAATCAAAGACAGCTAAAATTTATTGATGCACGTGGCAAAAAACTAATAGATCTATGTGTGGATATTTTACCATCAGTTGATCTGTATGAAAAGGATCAAAATATAAGTAGGGAATTAGCTCCTTCACTTCCAGACGTTTCAACATTTGATCTCAATGGTTACGTACATCAACTCAACAATTCTTGCTATGGCTCAAAGACCTTTGGACATATAGGCTCAGGTATTAACATATATATTACTGATATTACGCGTGTTTATTGGCACTCTATAGAAAGCATTACACATTTTATCTATCATGAATTGACGCATAAAATTTTAAAAACCTCAGATCTCGACAGAAAAGGATCTGATGTATATGGTATAGAAGCTTGTAAAGAGTTAGCTCGTAATGACAGTGCACAAGCACTTAAAAATGCCGATAGTTGGAGCTACTTTGTCACACGATTGGATAAATATGAAACCTGTATTATATTATAATCCAAGTTGCAAAATTCCAATTTAACAAACCATTTTTGTAAACATTCAACGTAATTTAGGTAGTAACCCATTGATTTTTTGATTGTCAGATACATTTTAAATGTATCTTTTGCAAAAAGTATTTATGCAAGACATAATATTATCTATTGCGCTTTATAAGCAACTGAATTTAAATATAATAATACGATAAATGCTTGCGAATTATTTACGTAATAATTTATAATGTCCTTTTAGATATTATTAAGACACTTAAATTCAACTCTCAAGTGCATAGCTTAAATTAGTTGGAAAAGTTGCCTGTTGAGTATATCTTCATTACTTTTCCTCGGACAAGAGATGTAAATAATGAATGAGTATATAAAACTAACTGAATCACTAAGATCAAATATTTCGCCCTTAATAAAAGCGGCATGAGCCTGACTGAAATAGCCTTATAACTAAGGGTTGATCAATCTCATGAGAGTTAAAGCGAAATACAGGAAAACGAGGTCATAGAGTTAAGCAAGGCTATTAAAATGCCTAAAAGTGCAGTTAGTTATTCAGTCGTGATAGCCGAAACAATTAAAGAAAACTAGCGAACAGAGCAAATTACATGACGCCTAGATAGCAAGCTTGTTAGATTTAATAAAGTCAGTCATTAAGCTAACTACATGTTTATTTAGGCGGATAAAAAACAAGGGACTGATCTTGATCCTCACTTACGCCTAAAAGCTAAGAAATACACATCAAGAAATAAAGGCCGCAAGTTGCTCGTGGGTTTATTATAGATCGCGTTGGTATTGAAGAGCGCCCAAAAGACGTTGATAATCGCTATCGTGTCGGTGATTGGGAAATTTATTTAGTTATAGTGGTGCCTTGCTAACGATTGTCCAAAGGCTAACGCGTTACACTGTTACTAAACAAATTTACGATAAATCAGCCAGAACAGTTACGCATGTAACGAGTTAAATTATTAGCTCCATTTGAAATGATGAAAAAACATATGCCAACACTAGCGGCTTAACGAT
>JAGLDN010000444.1 GCA_023145575.1 Psychromonas sp. | reverse complement strand
ATTGCCGTGTAAATATAAAATAAAAGGCGGAGAGCTTATTTCTTTTAATTGCGTAGGGTAAGCATCACTATCAAAGCAAATTATTTGTTTGTTTTGTAGCTCGTTAATCCAAGCAAGGTTTTGTTCTATTTGCTGAAAGTTAGGTGTCAGTAATGCGCTAATTTGTTTTTCTGACAGTTTATAATGACGTAATTGATCGGGTGATAATTGAAATAATTGCTCGATAGGGTGTTTTGATAGTAATTTAAAAATCGTTCTTTTTTGTATTGAGGGAATGGCATCAAGAATCATCCAACGCGTGATACGTTGGATCTTCGTGTCTTGCTGAGGCTGCTCAAACAAATCTTGTTGAATACACTTCCCCTTAATAATTTTTTAAAAATTTAATCCTTTGATGATATAGCGTGTACTCATTACGTCAGAACTTCTCATTACAATTGCGATACTTACTTTTTCATACACTTTAAAGACCATTAACTCACCGATTTGCTCCGCAGGTAACACCAAATCAGGATCGCCAATTTGCTCCATCGAGTTACCATCAGATTGATAAATTATTTTGTTGTCAGAAACTAAAATACCAGCGCCTTTGCGGAAAATACCAAACATTGAGCCAATTTTAATAGTGTCACGATGGCCTTTATTAATGACAATAATATCCCATTTTCCAATTGCGATTGCATTATTTAAAGCGGCAATAATATGCCCCGTTATTTTTTCATCAACAGGTTGAGGTATAAAATAGGCGGGATATGTTTCATATTCAGGGATCGGTAGGATCAAATCCCCTTGTTTTGCATCGCGCGAACTCTTTAAAAAATCGAAAGGGGTCACTTTATCCGTTGATTTTACTTTCTGGCTTACTGATACTTCTGCGTGACCGATAAACGTTAATTCTTGGCCAAGCTCTTCATCGGTATCTAAATCTTTATAAAGTTCGCCAACGCGGTAAACACCATGCAAGCGTTTACTATCAAATTTTCCTTCAGCGTAGAATATATCACCTTCAAAAAAACGTGGCGTGCCTAATGCATCACCCAATAAGCGAGGGGCATCTTCAAGAAGAGAAGGCTCAACAATATGATCGCGGGATAAAAATGCAGTAATTGAGGCAAGTGGAATCGTTGGAATGGGATCTTCTTGGTTTGATATCCGCGCTTTAGGAGATAGTTTTTTTAAACGCTTTCGTGTTAATTGAGGCTTTCCATCAATCCAAACTAAGGTTAAAACATCGCCAGGATATATTAAGTGCGGGTTATTTACATGATCATTAGCGCGCCATAAATGAGGCCATAGCCAAGGTGCGTTCAAAAATTTTGCTGATATATCCCACAATGTATCATGCTTTTTCACTGTGTATTTTTCAGGATGATTTTTCTTAAGTGTCAGCGTATCTGCGAATGCAATAAAAGGAAGCATTGCTGCGAATAAAAAAGTTATCATTGTTTTAAATTTCATAACAATCCTTGTTTAGCATAAATAATTGGGTTAATACTATTTTTTGTTATAAAAAGTGATTAAAATGGGCGCCATCAAAAGAACAATTTAGAGTAACCCTTTTATTGCGTAACGTTTGCTATAGCAGAGCTTTAGCCATAGCTATAATGCAATATAAGTTTTGTTACCCTCGTTTGATTCATCCCATTAAATTAACTTTTATTAATAACTATAGAGCAAATATCACATGGCATTACTTAATGTATTACATTTTCCTGATAAGCGCTTACGCACAATTGCTAAGCCTGTAGAAAATATCACTCCTGAAATAGTTAAAATAACGGAAGATATGCTTGAAACCATGTATGCAGAAAATGGTGTAGGCCTTGCCGCAACACAGGTCAACATACATCATCGTATTGCTGTTATTGATGTTTCTGAAGAGCGAGATCAAGCTCTTGTACTTATCAATCCTTCTATTATAGCTCATTCTGGAGAAGAGGAGTCTGAAGAGGGCTGTCTTTCTGTTCCAGAGACAAATGCGAAAGTAAAAAGATCTGAATTTGTCACTGTTGAATTTTTAGATGTGCACGGTGAAACACAAACGATTGAGGCTGATGGACTGCTGGCTGTTTGTATTCAACATGAATTAGATCATCTCACGGGTAAATTATTTATTGATTACCTTTCAAAATTAAAACAAAAAAGAATTCATACTAAACTTGAAAAACTACA
>JAGLDN010000443.1 GCA_023145575.1 Psychromonas sp. | reverse complement strand
TTCAATCATTCAATCGTCATAATTGGATAGGAAACCGCTCTTGTGCGCTTTTTAATTGCTTTGTATAGCACGTTAACCTCTTGCTAATATTGCGTTTCAACTCTCGTGAAATCAAAGATTGATACACACCAAGTTGCATAGCTATTTTGATTTTATTTATTGTGCTTTTATTTAGGGAATAAAATTGCTATCATAGTATTGAGGTCAGTTGCGTGTATTTTTTCATAATGTGCATCTTGTCAGGAGAAAGATAGTAAAGATAAATAAAACTGGCTACTTGTCCAACTAATTTAAGCTGTGCATTTGCAAATTTAATCTAAGCACCTTTATATCTGGTATCCTAAAAAGGAGGATTATATGTTTTCATTATTTAAAAAAAAATCAAGCAACACAATCAACACAAGCAACACAAGCAACATAAGCAACAATAATAGGCGCGAAAATCCAAACCCAACAACAGATACTAACCTTCCTATATTTAACCCAAATTTACCAAAAATAAATATTAGATTTAGTAAAGGTCAAGATTCATTTACTCAAGATGAAATGTCATTACTAGGGACAAACACAAATCGCAGCATTTATCTGATAGATGAGATCAAAAAAAGTGCTAATAATCTGTTTAGTGAAGATCTTGATAAGTTAGAATATTGGTTAGGAAATCTCAAAACTGACAGGGAGTTGGCTTATGAAGCTCATCAACATCTATATAAACTGCACGAGACTTTACATGATGATACACAAGCTATAACATATGTAAAACGAGAAAGACATAAACGTCAAGAATTTACTGCAGATGAGATTTGTGAGACTTGTGCAGAAGTCTTTGACACTAAAACACAAAACCATAACCCCTTTGGTACTGAAGATGAGGTCCTCAGTGTAGAAGATGTAGGGTATCAAATTTATATTGATGATGATATGTTTTCAGACGATACAACGGTGTCTCAACAAATACAAATTATTCTTCATCAAATGTGTCGTCATGCTAATGGTATAAATGATGTGTACGCACAAGAAGGGATAGGTAATAATAAACATCGTGAATTGGATTGCCTATTTTATGCGGGATTTTCTCCAAATATAGCTAGACTTAATGCCGGTAACTGGAGCCTTCTTTATTCGAATTGGAACTCACCTTTAACACAACAAGATTGGAATTTTAGAGGTACGTTACAAGTAGTAAATCTCAAAGTTAAACGTCGAATTGTATTTTACGAAACAGACGACGATGATACGGAAGACTTTGTTTTAGGGTCAGTTCCGAAAGAAGAATATGAGCCGAGCAAGTGGTATTGCGATACCGCAACTTGCCCATGTTGCGACAGAGTGTATGAAAAATGACGGGAAGACAATTACGAGTATTTGAAAGTCAAGGCACCCAAGTTAATATAAATATATTTGCTATTATAACCATGCACGAAAAAATGGGAAGTCCTCTGCGTAATTGATAATTAGAGAAAAACGTAAAGTTGATGCTTGATACTTGATACTTGATAAAGCATGAGCTTATCTATAGTGAAATTGCTATTACATTCCTATGCTTGATAATACATTTAACAAGTCTCTAGTCACCATGGCTATCGCGGAGTGACCTTCTTCAAAAATAGCTTCGCAATCGTTTTGGGTAGTTTATATAAAAAGACATTTAAACTTTAATGGTTAGCCATTATCAAATACTGCCAAGCTGTCCCCTCATTAATTAAGTCCGTTAATTATGTCTTGGACTTTGAATAAAAAAGACACATTTAAACTGTTTTATTTTAGAGCTGG
Source organism: Psychromonas sp. (assembly GCA_023145575.1). Classification (GTDB taxonomy): domain Bacteria; phylum Pseudomonadota; class Gammaproteobacteria; order Enterobacterales; family Psychromonadaceae; genus Psychromonas. The sequence continues at coordinate 4,383 of JAGLDN010000443.1, read as the reverse complement.
CACATCTAAGGACAAGCTTTGAGGAAAACATCGTCAAAGTCAAAAAAGCTTCGATTGAACAAGTTAGATAAGATGCTTTCCGCGTAGGATCTCTTAACATAAACGCTCGCTATATTGTGCACCTTGGAAGATAACGGATCTCATTTAGAAAAAACACTTGAAATAATTTTCAATAAGATCATTATTACACCATTGAAATATCATTATCACATTTAAAAACAAGACTTGGATCACAGCACAAAATATCTCCTGATAAGCGAGAGTGTGATCTATTATAAATATTTTACTATCTGTTATCTGTTGAACGCTGATTGTAGGAAATGATTTCTCAGACGCTAATGATGCACAAAAGCAATATCCTTCGCCACCTTCAAGAATATTCTTCAACGCGAAAAACCAGCTCAAATCATCATGGTTTTGACCGTCTATTAAATAGCATTAAACTGAGTTGGTAATAGCTAACTTAACAGACATTACTTTCTTCGGCATAAGCAATACTTGTGGGTATATAAAAAAAACTTTTCCGATTGAATATTCAAAATCTGATCAAAAAAATGGCTGCATCGAAACAATATAAGTTACAAGAAACTGAAAGGTGTAGCACACAAATTCGCTCAAGGTAAGCAAGCACAATTTATCGAAGAATATAATGAGCTAAAAGAAAATATCTCCCATAATAACAAATATTATTTATGGACGCATCACATTCTACAAAGGCTACTAAAGTGAGCGGCTGTTCGATTCCAACCGAAATGGATAAAACCAATAGAAACAACCAATAGTCGGATCCGCTTAAACATTATTGAAGCAATTTAGTTGAGACATCTAGCAATTGCAATTACGAGGCAATATGAAATTGCTTATGCTGAGTGGATCATTGATTTTTGCAGTTAATAAAAGAGTGATCTCAAGCAGGTAAACCTATTAATTTGCTACTTGATGGCACTGGATATCATGGACGTAAATTGCTAATAAAAGACACCAGAAAACGTGGCACTAACCTTCATTATATATTCAACTGGCTGCTTTTACAATTAATTTAAGCTATGCATATGAGAATTGAATCTGAGCCTACATTGAAATGAGTGTTACTTAATAATTCAGTTGTTATTGATGGTAACAGAGTTGATTTTATGCCAGAATTCATTTTAACGCCTTATTATTTTTTACTTTGTCTAGTTACAAATATTATATAACATCAAGTAATTGTATTCATTTTAAAACAATATGTTACTGTTGTCGTAATGGGCTATTTGAACTAGGAAACTTGAGTTATAACGAATGATAAGATCGAACACAAAATCTAAATTCAATGTGAAATATACATTTTAAGATAATTAAATATCATTTAAACGAAAGAAAATAATCATACTTGAATTATATTCTTTATCACCAAGATACATAATGCTTTTGCCAATGTAACATAAACATGCAAATTTCAGCGTTAGCACGGATGGCAGATCAAGGCAGGCTGGAGTAACATAGTCTAAGATTAAGTTTATCCGCTATTTTATCTTAACTCATTAACCTGCGAAAAGATGATAGCAATATAGAGTGACCCGTCATTCCACAAAGTATGTTTTTAAACAAAATAACTACTGGTATTTAAACCTTACTTTGGAGTATACTTTTTATTCAAAATAAGGAATCGACATGACTCGTGCAATAATGCTCATCCCGATCGGTACAAGTGTTGGTGTTACCTCAGTCAGTCTAGGTATGGTTCGCGCTATGGATCGACAAGGGGTTGCGGTTAACTTCTTCAAACCAATTGCGCAACCTCGCATGGATTATACAGGCGCTGAACGCTCAACCGCAACGGTGTGTAATGGCTCCAACATTAACCCTCCTATACCATTTGCAATGGAATATGCAAAGCGCTTAATTTCATCGGGTCATACGGCAGATCTTCTTGAAAATATCGTAGAGCGTTTCCAAGAAGGCACAAATAATCATGATGTCATTATCATCGAAGGACTCATCCCAATAGCTAAACATCCATTTGCAAATGAAATTAACTACTGTATTGCAAAAGCACTCAATGCTGAGATCGTCCTTGTAACATATCCTAGTAACTACTCGTCACAACAACTAACACAGCAAATAGAAATTGCAATTTCTACCTTTGGCGGCAAAAAAAATAAAAACATTGTTGGTTGCATCCTAAATAAAGTTGGTGCACCACTCGATGAGACGGATAATGCATCTTCTGATATATCAGAAATGTTCAATATAACGACTAACAGGACAACATCTAATCTTGAAGCGTTGCAAATGTTCAACAAAAGTCCACTTCCCATTCTTGGCTGTGTTCCATGGAATGCTAATTTAAAATCACCTCGTGTCATTGATCTTGTCAATCATTTAAATGCTAAAGTGATAAATAAAGGTGATATGAAGCAGCGTCGTTTACAAAGTGTGACCTTCTGTGCGCGTGCTATTCCTAATATGATTCAATATTTTACGTCAGGTGCAATGCTGGTGACCTCTGGCGATAGAACAGAAGTTATTATCGCGATTTGTTTAGCTGTAATGAATGGCATGAAAATTGGTTGTTTATTACTGACCGGTGATTACACACCAGAAGAAGCAGTAATGGACCTATGTTCAAACGCAATGAAATCAGGCTTACCCGTTTTATTGGTTAAAATTAACACTTGGCAAACAGCACAACGTTTGCAAAACTTCAACATGGAAATTCCAATTGATGATATTGAGCGTATTGAAAGAGTACAAGAATACATCGCAAGTCACATTGATAAATATTGGATAAAGACATTAACAAAACATACTTCAATATCTCGCCGTCTATCACCACCTGCCTTTCGTTATCATTTAACAGAACTAGCTCGTAAAACATTGCATCGCATCGTCTTACCAGAAGGCGAAGAGCCACGTACAATTCAAGCGGCAATAATATGCGCCAAGCGAGGGATAGCGACACCTGTTTTACTTGGTAATCCGACTACAATACAGCACATTGCCGAACAACAAGGTATAAAGCTCACAGATGATATTGAAATCATTGATCCATCTAATGTGTCTGAAAACTATGTCAAACCAATGGTTAAATTGCGTAAAGCAAAAAAGCTTACTCCTGTTGTTGCGCGTGAACAACTGCAAGATAATGTTGTACTTGGCACTATGATGCTAGCAGAAAATGAAGTGTCTGGTCTGGTTTCTGGGGCAATACATACAACGGCTAATACTATTCGCCCACCACTACAGTTAATTAAAACTGCGCCTGGCGTAAATTTAGTATCATCAATTTTCTTTATGTTATTACCTGATCAAGTATTAATTTACGGTGATTGTGCCATTAATCCAGATCCGACAGCTGAGCAACTCGCAGAAATTGCAATTCAATCCGCAGAATCCGCGATTGCATTTGGTATTGAGCCTAAAGTTGCAATGATCAGTTATTCAACAGGTAATTCTGCTCAAGGCAGCGACGTACAAAAAGTTCGCGAAGCAACGCGAATAGCACAAGAGCTTCGTCCTGATATACTCATTGATGGCCCGCTTCAATATGACGCGGCTGTCATGGAAAATGTTGCAAAAAATAAAGCGCCTGAAAGTAAAGTTGCAGGGCAAGCAACCGTGTTTATCTTTCCTGATTTAAATACTGGCAATACAACGTACAAAGCAGTTCAACGTAGTGCTGATTTGATTAGTCTAGGGCCAATGTTACAGGGCATGCGTAAACCAATCAACGATTTATCACGTGGCGCATTAATTGATGATATTGTTTACACAATTGCCCTAACTGCAATTCAAGCAACACAAGCCGGAGAATTAGCTGAAAAAACAACTAAAAAGTAATAAACCACCAATGCAGGAGCAAGCGCGGCTTAAATATTAACCACATAATATCAAGGCTCTGAATTTTGGGGACCAATTGGCTTTTTGCATTTTCCCCGCGACAGTGTCTTGAAAAGGATTTTCTCTCCTCAAATTTAATAAAAACCTTCTAAATGTAAGTAAGTGATCAACGAACTACATCTAATATCACCCCATGAAATTTGGCATGCTATATCATTCTAAAATAGAAGCATTGCATGCAACAAATTCAACTTTCTCAATGTCAGCAGATCTGGCTTGATCATATCAATAAAACTGAGCAACTTAATATTTCTATGGTGGCATATGCAAAACAAAATAATATATCAGTTCAAGTATTCTATTGTGCAAAATCCACGTTACTTGAAAAAGGCAGTCCCATCGTTAAAAAAGAAGGAACATTCGTTAATACCAGTTACTGCATAAAAATGAATACACCTAAAAATATCCCCTGCGCATGTCGAGTTATGCTTTGCAGTGGTGTGGCTGTAGAATTTGATGATGTTGAGCTTGATTTGCTTTTTCAAAAGTTGAATCAATTAT
>JAGLDN010000442.1 GCA_023145575.1 Psychromonas sp. | reverse complement strand
AAGAGCATAAAATCAAATACAGGGTGAGTAAAATCTCCTGCCAAAACAAAAAAATACAGGGAAGCCATATTTTCATTTCATTGCTGGCAACAGTAAAGTTGGAGTGGCTGAGCCTTAAAAAAGGACTGTCGACGTTCAGTTTAAAAACGAAGCTTTACATCAAAGCACAAAAAGGTGCAATTGAAGCCTTACGCCTAGTGCAGGTCTCAACTGCGTAACATCAGTTAATAAGAGTTTACTCTATTTTAAATTTCTAGGTCGGGTTGATTGGTTGTTAGGAGGAGCGTCCGCGGCCTATCAAGATAATCTATTAACGCCTACTTAAGCGGAAAAATATAGTTGGCTACAATGTTGAACGGAGTGAAAACAGCCAACTGTATTTTTTCTATTTGAAGTTCTTGTTAGGCTAAATTACTTTGTAAGCTTGTGCTCTATTGCAAATTTACTACCTGCTGGTAAAACCTTAATTCTAATTAATAGATCAACTTTAATATAACCATTCTCTTGTGCAATACTAATTTGTAAGTCCAGAAGTGAACTTGACATAGAACTATTCCTTTGAATAAGAAGATCATATGGAATATCTACAATACTCGAGTTTTCATAAATTGAAATAATAATCGACATAGCTTCGATGAGTGAATCCACTCTTTTTTCAGGAGCAGAATCAGTTATACCTTGAAAAGGGTTGTTGCCAATATCTGGTTTTTTAAACAATGGTGCATCATGTATTTCCCTAACAAGATCATCATATGAGGATTCAAAATCGTCATCGATTGAAAAATTAATAAACAACTTTGTTTTAAGAAATATGGGAACTTGGTTAGTTCCTGCTTGCCTGATGATAGGTATTACCTTTTTTGTATTAATGCTTTGAGATAAATCAGAAGTTATAATCATTTTTTCATAACCTACTCCACCAGAGCCATTATCTGCTTTTTTAACGTACCTATCTGTACACACCATTGTTACACGATCACATTCACTTAATTGTTTTTCCATAAAAACAGGCAGATCATCACCTGGTTACAAATCCCATTGGTCGATGATGGAGTCTATTCCATTATTTCTCAGACGTGTCGCGAGTTCAAGAACCCACAGTTTATGTTCAAGTGTGTCATGTGAATATGAAATAAACACTTTAGGGATTTTCATTAATGAATTTAACTCCAATGTTGATTGATAACGCTTTAGCCTAACGCTTAGCATCACCTGCAGCAAAAAGCAGAGCGAGGAAAGAGCCTTTACTGTATATACCCATGTTACTACATAAGGTTTTAAATTGAATTAACTTTAGAGATGCCAAACAGCATTGGGGACTAGAAGTTATTATGGTGATAAAAATTAAAAAAGTAATCAATGCGGTTAATTTGTCGCTTTTTATGGTTTATCTGTCATAGGCTATGTGAAGTCAATCCTAAGACGTTAGTATTTTAGACATTAAAGCACGTCATTGCTCGTTTCGTTACGCTAAAGAAACATTTAAAATACTAGCTAAAAAGTGCAAGCAATTAAAATAGAACAGGCGTTATTGATGGATCCTATACTTGGCAGGAAGCACAATGAATAAAGGTTGTATAATGGGGAAGGTATTGTTATATTAATATTCTAAAAGAATCGGGTTGATCACGCATCCTTACTCCTGATCAACACATTGAAACTGTTGGCATCTGGAGATGATAAAATTTAGAGATGATAAATATTATTTTTAAGCAAGTTAAATATAGAGGATGTGCACTAACGACTCAATTTAGGCCAAATGAAAAAACTAACCTTATAGAACTTTTAAAAAGTATCCTAAAGATTATAAAAATAACGTTAGACGCTTGCGACCACTCTGCAACTGGTCAATATCCTAACCTAGATTTGCTCTATGCATCTTACTCCGGGGCAAAACTTGCGTCTATACGACATTGGATACAAATAATTAATGATGAACTCATTGATAGCCAAAAGTCTATTAAATTTATTGACAGGCGGGATCCAATAGAGGCTAAGATTGCGGCACTTTGGGGAAAGTCTATCCTTTATGATATACAGACGTACCATCCTACACGTGGAGCTAGAAGGACTGGACTTTGGGGCAAAGGTGGCTCTTTAGCAGATGCGGATAAAGCCGTTAAAGAGTTTTATGAGTCTGATCGATCCGCTAACGTGGAAAATAAAATAAAATATTTTCTCTCCGAGTCTAGAACAACATTAACGCGTGAAATATATGAATCGCTCGACGAATACGATTTAATGGATTTAAAGGATGTATACAATCAACACGGTAAATACGATCCAGAAATAGAATACATTCAAGACCTGCCGATATCATGCATTACTCATACAATTCACGATAATGATTTCATCACAATGGATAGTACAAATGATTTAATATATAGCTTATATAGCAGTATTACTTCTTATGTTATGCGAAGGCCTTGGAGAAAACACGTAGCTGATTGTAAGGCCGAGGTGAAGTGGATTAAATACAATCCTAATATGCGTTCTATATGTGATTCCTTTCATAGTCTATTAGTCAAACAATTTAAAATTGTGCACTTGGCTATAAAAGAAGAAACCTCCTTTAGAGATTTACAAATTTTGCGAGATTCGTGATTAGCTTTTCAAATTAATTAAACAGGAACTCAACATGACAGATAGAGTTCGTAAAGAACGTACTAGGGGCTGTTGATCTTTCACATTGGCAACCAAATCATTGAGCAAGCTAGTGCGAGGATACTGTCAAAATGAATCTTTAGTTTATCATATCGAGTGGCTATTGCCCTAAATTGTTTCAACCTTGCAAAGGCATTTTCAACTAAGTGCCTATATTTGTATAAACACCAGTC
>JAGLDN010000441.1 GCA_023145575.1 Psychromonas sp. | reverse complement strand
CTCATGTTTTGATGCAATATAAGTGGCTCTGCTAGCTGTAAACCGATTGTTAATGCCGGGTTTAAGCTGGTCATTGGTTCTTGGAAAATCATTGAAATATCATTACCACGAATAGCGCGCATTTCATCTTCGCTGTAATCAAGAAGATCATCACCATCAAATAAAATTTCACCTTCAATGGTATCACCCGGATCTTCAATGAGTTTCAAAATACTAAATGCGGTAATTGATTTTCCTGATCCAGATTCACCCACCACACCTAATGTTTTTCCGCGTTCAATTGACATATCAACGCCATTAACCGCCTTGATCGTGCCTTTATTGGTAAAGAAATAAGTATGTAAATTTTTAATTTCTAATAAGTTATTGCTCATTTACTTAACTGCCTTATTGTCAAAATCCTGAGTGGCTGACGCTAGTTTTAATGCTCTTCGTTTTTGGCGCGCTTTTTCTCTCATTTTTTTCTCTTTAAGACGTAAACGCTGCTCTTTAGTAACATGCTGTGATTTTGGATCAACCGCATCACGCAAACCTTCACCAATGACATTAATACTCATGATTAAAATAAACAGTGCTAAACCAGGGAATGCCCATGTCCACCAGTAATGCGTCATAACAATCGCATTTTTTGATGAGATACTAATCAATCTCCCCCATGTTGGAATTGGCTCTGTCACACTGAGTCCCAGATATGATAATGCTGATTCAAACAATACCGCCCCTGCAAACGTCAGCGTACCACTTACAATAACGTACGTTAATACATTCGGGATAAGGTGCTTTGTAATTTGATTGTAACTACTAATACCTAAAGCACGCGTTGCAACGATAAATTCTTGCTCTCGCAATGATAAAATTTGCCCTCGCACCATTCGAGCAAGGCCAGTCCAACCTAAGAATCCTAAAATTAAGATAATAAGGTAGAGTTTAAGTTGCACATCTAAATCAATGAAAATAGCAGATATGGTCATTGCAATTGCGAGAAATGGAAATGATGAAACGATCTCTGTGCCACGCATAATGAAATCATCTGTACGTCCACCAAAGAACCCTGAAATAGCGCCAATTGACACACCAAGGACAATGGATAAAACCGTTGATAGCAAACCAACTTGTAATGAAATCCAGCCTCCAGCAAGTACGCGAAGGAAAAGATCTCGCCCTTGTTTATCTGTGCCAAAAAGGTGTTCAAAACTGGGGCCTTGATATTTATTAGCGATATTAACATGCGCTAAATCATAGCCTGAAAAATAAATATAGAGCTGCGCGCCTACAATGACAATAAGCAGAAAGCTAAAGCAGTAAAAACCGACCATTGCGAGGCGATCATGTTTGAATTTTTCAACAACTTGCATTGTTGGCGATACAATTTTTTCGTGTTCTTTGTTTAATGAAGTCATGATTATTCTTATTTTATATTTTGGGCTTTAATACGCGGATCAACGAATGTATAAGCAACATCCATGAAAAGATTACCAAATAATGTTAATACTGCAAAAAACAGTAAAACCGTGGCAAGTACAGCGCGATCTCTAAATTGATACGCATCATTCATTAACAGCCCCATGCCTGGCCACGCAAATATTTTCTCAACAATAATCGAGCCTCCAAACAGTGC
>JAGLDN010000440.1 GCA_023145575.1 Psychromonas sp. | reverse complement strand
GGATCGGCTTTATCGACTGCAAGTGCATGATTCTGCTTTGATAACTTATTTCCCGGAGACATAACCGCTAAAGGTAGATGAAGATAGCGTGGCGCAGGTTTGTTTAATAGTCGATACAAAGCGAGTTGTTTTGTTGTCGTTTCAATTAAATCAGCCCCGCGCACTATTTCGGTTACATTTTGCTTGATATCATCGACTACGACGGCAAGATTATAAGCATAAAGACCATCTTTGCGTCTCAATATAAAATCATCATTAATAGGCGTGCTTATTTTACCATGAAGTTGATCGAAAAAATGCTCAATAGGATCGCCTAATTGCTTTAAGTTAATGCGTAATGCCGCGTTTTCTTGGCTATATTTTTTATTTCGGCAATTACCTTGATACAAACCGCCTTGTTGCTTAATTATTTTTCGAGTGCATTGACAGTAATAACTGCAATTATTTTCATAAAGCTGATTTAAAACTGCCTCGTAACTTGCTGATTGCTGACTTTGATAAACTACATCGCCATCCCATTTTAATCCGTAAGCAAGGAGAGTGTCTAAAATATCTTGGCTTGCACCTTTTACTTCACGCGGGGGATCAATATCTTCTATGCGAACGTACCACAAACCATTTTGTGATTTTGCTTGTAAGTAACTGCCCACTGCTGCTACAAGTGAACCAAAGTGTAACGCACCAGAAGGAGAGGGAGCAAAGCGTCCGATATATAGCAAATTATAGGATCCTATTAAATAATAGAAACAAAAACGGCTAGCAAAGGCTAACCGTTAATGTGTAGAAAAGTGAAAATAGGATCAACCAATATTTTGCTTTTCTTTAATTTCAGCTAATGTTTTACAATCAATGCATAAATCAGCGGTTGGACGCGCTTCTAAGCGACGAATACCGATTTCGATACCGCAAGAATCACAAAAACCAAAATCTTCACTTTCAATTTTAACGAGCGTTTTTTCTATTTTTTTGATCAAACGGCGTTCACGATCACGCGTGCGCAATTCAATACTAAATTCTTCTTCTTGTGCGGCTCTGTCAACAGGATCAGGGAAATTAGATGCTTCATCTTTCATGTGATCGACTGTGCGTTCCACTTCAATGCGCAATTGTGTACGCCACGCATCTAAAATTGTAGTGAAGTGATCAACTTGTGGTTGCCCCATGTATTCTTCGCCACGTTTTTCCTTATAAGGCTGAACACCTGCGAGCGCTAATATTCCGAGTGTTTTTTTCGCTTGAGCTGCGGCCATGATTTTTTCCTTTCGACTAAAAGCAATAATAAGGCTTTTAGTGGTATTTTAGTGGTATATTAAACGACATTAATCAACTGAACTTTATTCGCTAAAACTAGTATTTAATGGCTCCATAAATTTTAGGGCGTATAAATACCAGTCTATCATTCCAGTGTCAAGGTGTATTAGCTTGCTTTGTGTGTTAATGAACCATATTAGGATGCAGTTGCTTGCTATTTGTTCAAAATAAGAAATAACCCCATTTTAGAAAGATCGAGAGGCCCTGTTGATATCACTACCTATTGAATCAAGTATAGTTGAAATTAAAGAAAAATTATTCGCTAGCCAACAAGTTATTTTACAAGCCCCGCCAGGCGCAGGGAAATCTACATTTTTGCCTTTTACTATGCTAAAAGACAACTGGTTTTCTGGCAAAATTATTATGCTTGAACCTCGGCGATTAGCCGTGAAAAATATTGCCTACTATATTGCTAGTTTGCTAGGGGAAGAAGTTGGTCAACGTGTTGGTTATAGAATGCGCGGTGAGAGTAAGGTATCAAATGAAACAAAGCTTGAGATTGTCACCGAGGGTATCTTAACGCGTATTTTACAAAATGATCCGGA
>JAGLDN010000044.1 GCA_023145575.1 Psychromonas sp. | reverse complement strand
TTTAATTCGACCTTTGATGATTAACACAGTTAATCATCGATAAGGCAATTTTATGCCTCGCTACTTGCCACAATTAATTTTACTGACTTTGCAAAATGAAGTAACATGGGTATATACCTGTGCAATTAGAATCGAATCTAAGGTTTAATCTGCCTAGTTGATTCGTTGATTCGTTGATTCGCACGAGTATTCGATCTCCATAATGTATTCTACAAATAAAGTCCAATTGTCAACGTTTCCCTTGGTTATAAGAGTACACCGCCTTATTAACTGACAAAATTCAAGGTGAATTTGTTCATAATAGACAAAAATAGACTGCATTGCAGACGGTGTGAAAGTTCAAGACAACTAGTTAACATTTCTTATTCAATCCTTAAGACTCCTTTACTAATGATAAGTTAACTTTGATTTCTTAACGATAAACATCCATCTGATTTTTGTATTTTAGTGTTTCATGCAAACGCTCATCGGTATAAAACTTAATATAATCAAATACGCCTTCTTGTAGATCATTAATCGTTTCATATTCATTTAGATAAATCCGCTCACATGTTACGCTACCCGAAGCTTTTAAATTCGCGCTGAAACCTGTATCTTCATGTGTGATGGGTATAAATCTACAGATTTTAAACTGAACAACGATTAAGCTGTTCGTAGCAATTTAATTCAGTTAAATAATAGTCCAAGGAATGATATTATACCAAACACCATTCGAAATAATCATAAAACATATGCTAGCACTAGCAGCATGATAATTATGCATTTGGCGGTTGAATCTACCTCTTAATAAGATAATGTCATGTATGTGCTAATATTTTTTAAACGATTATTATCTTGACAAGACGTTCAATGAGCAAGTAATTTATTTTATGTGCTAATATTGGTAAGGTTTTTCGTGTGATTGATATTAATTAACGCAATCATTTAAGATGGCGGTTTTTTGTTTTTTTAGTGCGCGAGATTTATTATTCATGTTATGTAAAGATACAATGCTAGGCTTTAGCTCGGACGTCAGAGCAAGGTATAACATATTACCTATCAACGATTAGCGGACCTTGACGTTTGGTGGTAGAATTAAAGAAAAATATTAATTATTATATCGTTATTCTTTTTCGAAATTTTTCGTAAGTATTGCTTGCGAGCCTTGTAGCATAGAGCTCTACGACTTTCCTTAATCAAGTTCGTTATAAAATTTCTACTTAGAACGACTCGCTATGAATTCAAGTCTTTATTTTAATTTTACCTTAGCTGATTGTATTGGCACAATTTTACTTGCTGACTTTTTAGCTTGAGGTAACATGAGTATGTACAATGAAGTTTAATGATTTACGAGACTTTCTCGCTCAGCTTGAAAAAAAAGGGCTGTTAAAGCGGATATCCCAAGAAATTGATCCTAATTTAGAAATGACTGAAATTTCTGCTCGCACTTTACGATCTGGTGGTCCTGCTTTATTGTTTGAAAATCCTAAAGGGTTTGATTATCCTGTATTGACCAATCTTTTTGGTACGACAGAGCGTGTTGCTTTGGCAATGGGTAAAGAAAATGTCGATGCCCTAAAAGAAGTCGGGCAGTGGCTTGCTTACTTAAAAGAGCCTGAGCCACCAAAAGGGATCAAAGGTTTACTGGATAAACTTTTAATATTGAAGCAAGTGTTAAATATGCCTACTAAAAAAGTTCGCAAGCCAGTTTGTCAAGAAATTGTAATGCAAGATGATGAGGTTGATCTTACTAAACTTCCTGTGATGACGTGTTGGCCAGGTGATGTTGCCCCCTTAATTACTTGGGGATTAACTATTACCAAAGGGCCTTACAAAAAGCGTCAAAATCTCGGTATTTATCGTCAACAATTGATAGGCAAAAATAAGGTTATTATGCGTTGGCTCTCACATCGAGGTGGCGCGATTGATTTTCGAGAATGGCAAGAGGTAAATCCCGGAAAACCGTTTCCTGTTTCGGTTGCGCTAGGTGCTGATCCTGCAACGATTTTAGGTGCAGTGACACCTATCCCTGATACACTTTCTGAATATGCGTTTGCTGGATTGTTGCGAGGAGAGCGCACAAAAGTGGCAAAAAGTATTAGTAACAAATTAGATGTTCCCGCGAACGCTGAAATTATATTAGAAGGGTATCTGCAACCAGGCGATGAAGCGCTTGAAGGACCTTATGGTGATCATACTGGGTATTACAATGAAGTTGATACTTTTCAAGTAATGACAGTCACACATGTTACGATGCGAAAAAATGCGATTTATCATAGCACCTATACTGGTCGACCACCGGATGAGCCAGCTATTTTAGGTGTTGCACTTAATGAAGTCTTTGTGCCGATTTTACAAAAACAGTTCCCAGAGATTGTGGATTTTTATTTGCCACCCGAAGGCTGTTCATATCGTATCGCAGTTGTATCAATTAAAAAAAGCTACCCTGGTCATGCTAAGCGAGTCATGCTAGGTATTTGGTCTTTTTTGCGACAATTTATGTATACTAAATTTATTATTGTTTGTGATGATGACGTGAACGTTCGAGACTGGGCTGATGTGATGTGGGCAATTACTACTCGCATGGATCCCGCAAGAGATACTACAATAATTGAAAACACGCCAATTGATTATTTAGACTTTGCATCACCTGTTTCTGGGCTTGGCTCTAAAATGGGAATGGATGCAACCAACAAATGGGCAGGTGAAACAGTTCGTGAGTGGGGGACGCCTATTGTGATGGATGAGCATACAAAAAATAAAATAGACGCTCTTTGGGATGATTTAAACATATTAAACTAAATGGAAAATATAATGCAATCTACCAGCTTTAAAGTAAAAAGTATTGAAAAAACAAACGGATTTTTATATCGTATTTTTTTAACACCATCAATCCCCGTTTCATATAAAGCGGGGCAATATTTGTCGGTTGTGATGGGGGAAAATGATAAGCGGCCCTTTTCAATAGCGAATGCGCCTTTCAATAACACTGACATTGAATTACATATTGGAGCGCTTCCTGAAAACACTTATGCAATGCAAGTTGTTGAGAAGATGCAATTAGAAACAGAGATTTATGCAGACATAGGCAATGGAGAAGCCTTTTTACAAGAGGCGTCAGTCAGGCCAATTATTATCTTGGCCGGCGGCACTGGCTTTGCGTATGCTAAATCACTTGTAGAGCAAGCGATCACATTAAAATTAAATGTCCCTATTCATCTATTTTGGGGAGTAAAGTCGCGTTCATATCTGTATTTTGAAGAAGAAATGATACAATTGGTTGCAGAAAATACTAACGTATATTTTACACCTGTTGTTGAATTACCAGAAGACAACTGGAATGGTAAAAAGGGTTATGTTCATCAAGTTATTTTAAATGAGTTTGATGACTTAAGTCCTTTTGATATTTATATTGCGGGTCGTTTTGAAATGGCAAAAAAAGCGAGAGATGACTTCATTAAAAAAAATGCGTTATCTGATCATATTTTTGGTGATGCATTTGCTTTTATGTAAATGATCTTACGCATTTATCAAATAAAGTACGTCGCATGGGCAATACCTTCGCCAATTTTGATTTAAACTAAAAATAGGACACATTAATCAACAGCTTACAGGCTAAAAACCTACCAAGATGGGTTGACTTCCATTTTGGCGAAGGTATTGGTTAAAGCATTTTGATTATTAAATAATATATACCCATGTTACTTCATTTTGCAAAGTCAGTAATGTTATGCCTTGACCTTATGTCCGAGCTAAATCCTGACCAATCATAATGAAGTATCACGGGCATAAACAAAAGTTATTCTACAGGCTCGTTAGGTCGCCTACGCCCTTTCTAACAACCAATAAGCCTGATCTATTAGATTTTTAAAGCGTAAATGCTAAACAAACTAATAAGCAAGTTATTGCCAGCGCGTTAGCCGCCACTTAAGCATTACCTAAGGCTGAATAATCATGCATGAAATAAACTGCCCTCACTGTAAGAAAGCATTCAATATTGATGAAACTGGATATGCAAACATATTGAAACAGGTGCGTGATAGCGAATTTGAGCAGCAGTTGCTTGAAAGACTTCAACTCGCTGAAAAAGAAAAGATAAATGCTGTTGAGCTTGCCAAAGAGAAAACAAAAAGTGAAACGCAGAAAGTGACATCAACAAAAAATGCTGAAATTCAAGTATTACAAGCAAAAGTAGATGCTGGCGAGGTTGCGCAGAAACTTGCTGTAACTGAGGCTTTAACAACCTTGGAAAAAGAGCGCGATAAATTAGCCAGCGATCTGAGGCAAGCGAAGCAAGATAATGAAAGCGCCTCTAAATTAGCTGATGCCAACCATTCTAATGCGCTTCGCGAAACTTCAGTAAATAAGGATGCCGAAATACAGAAACTTAAGGCAAAACTCAGCACTACTGAAAATTACACAAAGTATGCAATTACGGAAGCCGTAAATGTATCTGAAAAAAAGCGTGAACAACTGCAAAGTGAACTTTATCGAGCGAAGCTAGAAAAGGAGTTGGCTGAGACGTCGTTAAAAGATAAATACGAAACACGCATCAAGGATCGTGATCACGAGATTGATCGGTTAAGGGATATGAAAGCTCGTTTATCAACCAAAATGGTTGGAGAAACGCTAGAACTACACTGCGAAACTGAGTTTAATCGTATCCGAGCAACAGCATTCCCTAAGGCATATTTTGAAAAAGATAATGACATACGAACTGGCAGTAAAGGTGACTATATTTTTCATGACTCCGATGAGAATGGCATACAAATCGTGTCGATTATGTTTGAGATGAAGAACGAGAGTGATGAAACTGCAACCAAGAAGAAAAATGAAGATTTTTTAAAAGAGCTCGACAAGGATCGACATGAAAAGCAATGTGAATATGCAGTACTCGTTTCCCTTCTTGAGCCTGAAAGTGAGCTTTATAATTCAGGTATTATTGATGTATCTCACCGCTATCAAAAGATGTATGTGATCCGCCCGCAATTTTTTATTCCGATAATTACATTGTTGAGAAATGCCGCTCAGAACGCACTAAAATACAAAACTGAACTCGCTATCGTTAAAGCTCAAAATGTAGATATTACAAACTTCGAGCAAGAGCTTGACGAGTTTCGTTCAGGTTTCACACGAAATTACGAACTAGCATCTAGGAAATTTAAAACAGCCATTTCTGAGATTGACAAAACCATCGACCACCTTCAAAAAACGAAGAATGCCCTATTAGGCTCTGAAAATAACCTCCGCCTTGCCAGTAACAAAGCAGATGATCTGAGTGTCAAAAAGTTAACAAAAAAGAACCCCACAATGGCAGCCAAATTTAAAGAGCTTTAAAATATGAGCCCCTGCAAATCGCAAGTAAGCGATCGATAAACCCACTTAGCTATATTTATCCCATGAGATTTAATCGTTATTGGTGAGGTTCCATGGCAATAATTTATGATTTGTTTATCGGTTTTTGCAAGTGCTAGCTTTTCAATTATAAATTTCATATTAGCGTTAGTATCAAGACAATTAGCTTTCGCTATTTCAAGCACGCGGCAAATAGCTACGCCTTCATTTGTACTATTCTCGCGACTTGAGTATAAACAGTTTTTACGTCGAATTGCATTTTCTGCTCCGTTGTTATCTATTGGTACTTGTCCATCCGTTAAAATTCAATTAACGGTGGCTGTTGTTATTTAAATAATGCAATGCATCTTTCTTGTGGAAGTGGCTATATATACCCATGTGATGTAAAAAAACTTTGTCAGGCTCAAGCTAGATAATCAGAACAAGGCACAATATTAGGCACTTTTCGGTTATTATAACGCAGTATTGGTTTTCGAGCTTGTGCCACGCAGGGCAAGGCAAGACAACTAGTATCAATGCGCGTTGTTATACAATCTATATTTAGAATAACTATTTAGAATTAAAGTCTTTATTTTTAATTCGATCTTTGGTGATTAACGCAGTTAATCATCGATAGGGCAATTTTATGTCGAGTACTTGGCACAATTTTCCGATCTAACGTTGAATTTTTACGTCACATGGGTATAAATTCTTGCACTGTTTTGCATTAATCGTGATAGTTTTGCCACTGTGTATCTGTTAACATTAGTCTTGGTATGCTGGTAGTTCTGTATATTAATTTTTGATGGGATAATTATACATTGCCATCATGCAGTTTAAAATTTGTATTGAATGATCAACAAGCCCTAAATAAGAGACTAAATAAATGCCTTGCTCAACCGATAAATTTAATAAAATTCGACCTTATAATGACACTGAAATTCATCCTACTATTTTGCGAATTATTAATAATAATGAATTTTTGAATGCCATTATTAGCTTTCGCTTTAATAAATTACCTAAATTTATTATTTGGCTAATAAAACCATTGATACGATACTATTTGCTGTATAAATGGGGCTCAATTAACAGTATTGATCAAATGCAGCAAGTGGTTGGCAAATATATAACCCGCATGATCACATCGACAACAACAGAATTTACATATTCAGGGCTTGATAATTTAAATCGCTCTAAAAATTACCTTTTTGTCTCGAATCATCGTGATATATCGATGGATCCATCGTTTGTTAATTGGGCTTTACATACAGAAAAGTTTAAGACATCACGTATTGCGATGGGTGATAACTTATTAAAAAAACCTTTTATATCGGATATTATGCGTATGAATAAGAGCTTTATTGTTATTCGTGGACTCACAGCACCACGAAAAATGTTAAAAGCGTTATTAAATCTTTCCCAATTTATTGCTTGCTCATTAAAAAATGGCAATAGTATTTGGATAGCACAAAGAGAGGGTCGCGCTAAAGATGGCAATGATAAAACAGATCCAGTCATTCTAAAAATGTTTTACATGGCAGGGAAAAAACAAAAAAAAAGTTTTCCCGAATACATTAAATCACTCAATATCGTTCCAGTGGCTATTTCTTATGAGTTTGATACTTGTGATCAACAAAAGGCACAAGAATTATACAAGAAAGCACAAACAGGGGAATATAAAAAATCGGAATTCGAAGATATAGAAAGTATTATACGAGGTATTGTCGGGCAAAAAGGGGCAGTTAATGTCAGTTTTGGTCAACCTCTTCAGGAGGATTATGAAACTCCAGAAGATGCAGCGCTTGAAATAGATTCGCAAATTTATAAAAATTATAAATTACATTCAACAAATTTTATTGCAGCTGAAAAACATCTAGCTGAAATATCACAAAATGACAAAGATGTATTTAAAGCGCGGTTACAAAGGATCCCATCGGAATTAAGAGAAATAGTTATTAGCATATATGCCAATCCAGTCAAAAATAAAGATGCCTATTAAGTATCGCTCAGTGCTTATATACCCATGATACTTCAAAATAAATATTCGCTAGGGAAATAGTACCTAGGTGCTAGGCAAAAAATTGCCTTCTGAGATGATTAACTACATTAATCACCAAAGGTCGAATAAAAATAAAGACATTAATTCTTAAGAAGTTATTCTACATAGAGATTTTATAGCAACGCGCCTTGGTACTAGTTGCCTTGCCCTGCGGGGCACAATCTCGAAAACCAAGACTGCGTCACAATAATCGGAAAGTGAATAACAATAAAGGATTAAAGTCTTTTGTTTAACCCTAACGAAAGGATCATTGCGTCTTGAATATGAATCACTCAGGCGTCCTGAAACGAGGATCTTCACGTGTGATGAGTATATATTCAACTGGCTACTTTTCCAACTAATTTAAGTTATGCATTTGAGAATTGAATCTAAAAGAAATTAAACGTGTATCTGTGCAAAGTTTTGTTTGCTAGTATTAATATTTAGATAACGGTGTGGCGAGAACCAGCCTAGTAAATTTATTTAGAGTGTACTCTATTTTAAATTTCTAGGTCAGGTTGATTGGCTTGCTGGTGCGCTAGCGGGCTAACAAGTTAATCTATTATCGAACATAGATATAACCTATTTTTTAGAATTTTTCATTGCAGCAAAGAAATCCTCATTGGATTTTGTTAAGCCAAGTTTAGAAATCATGAATTCAGTTGCCTCAATCTCTCCCATCGGGTGTGTAATTTGACGTAAAATCCACATGCGCTGTAATTCATCAGATGTCGTCAGCAACTCTTCACGGCGTGTACCACTACGTATAATATCAATCGCTGGGTAAATACGTTTTTCTGAAAGTTTACGATTCAAATGAATTTCACAGTTACCTGTTCCTTTAAATTCTTCATAGATAACTTCATCCATTTTAGAACCAGTATCAATCAAAGCCGTTGCTAATATCGTTAAACTGCCGCCTTCTTCCACATTACGCGCAGCACCAAAGAACCGTTTCGGCCGATGTAATGCATTTGCATCAACACCACCAGTTAACACTTTGCCTGAACTCGGGATAACCGTGTTATAAGCACGCGCTAAACGCGTAATTGAATCGAGTAAAATAACCACGTCTTTTTTGTGTTCAACTAAACGCTTTGCTTTTTCAATAACCATTTCAGCCACTTGAACATGACGACTCGCAGGCTCATCAAAGGTGGAAGCAACAACCTCTCCTCGCACGATACGTTGCATCTCAGTGACTTCCTCTGGACGTTCATCAATTAATAAAACAATGAGAACAACCTCTGGAAAATTAACACTTATACTTTGAGCGATATTCTGCAGCAGCATCGTTTTACCCGCTTTTGGCGGTGCGACAACTAAACCACGCTGACCTTTACCAATCGGCGAAACTAAGTCAAGAATACGCGCGGTAATGTCTTCTGTGCTTCCCAATCCGCTTTCTAAACGAAATCGTTCATCAGGATGAATCGGCGTCAAATTTTCAAATAAGATTTTATTCCGAGAATTTTCGGGCTTATCTGAATTAACTTGATTAATTTTCAATAGCGCAAAATAACGTTCCCCATCTTTTGGCGGACGAATTTTACCTTCAACACTATCACCCGTACGTAAATTAAAACGTCGGATTTGACTCGGTGAAATATAAATATCATCGGGACCTGCAAGATACGAACTATCCGCGCTACGTAAAAAGCCAAAACCATCTTGTAATATTTCTAGTACTCCAGCACCAAAAATATCTTCTCCGCTTTTGGCATGGGCTTTAAGAATGGCAAAAATAATATCTTGCTTTCTTAAACGAGCTAGACTTTCAAGACCTTTTGACTCACCAAGTTTGACGAGTTTCGATACTGATGTGTTCTTTAATTCTGTTAAATTCATATATTATATAGGTATACAGGTTGGAAGTGAGTGGGAGGTTATAGATGTGAGTTGCTTGCTCATATTTCAACCGAAGAGGTTATCATTAAATAACTTGTGTGTCTAGTAAAGATTTAATTAATTTGTTTTACGGAATTAATTTAAATATTTGTATCTAAAAATTCAACAAGCTGAATTTTTGAAAGTGCTCCGACTTTAGTTGCGGCAACTTTTCCATCTTTAAATAATAATAACGTTGGAATACCACGTATTCCAAATTTTGGTGGTGTTCCACTGTTGTCATCAATGTTTAATTTCCCGATTGTCAATTTACCTGAGTATTCATTAGCAATTTCCTTTAACATCGGTCCGATCATTTTACACGGCCCACACCATTCCGCCCAAAAATCAACTAAAACAGGCTCCTTAGCTTCGATTACATCCTGCTCAAAGCTCTCATCACTTAATATTACGATATTGCTCATTTTTTGTCTCCAAAATATAATAGCGTGCTAAATAGTTACTTAATTTTGCTGGTTGAATTTACCAATACTTAGATACTTAGATACTTCATTACTATATCACATCTTAGATTCAATTCTCAAATGCATCGCTTTAATTAGTTGTAAAAGTAGCAAGTTGAATATATATTCACTACCTTTCCTGTGACAAGACATGCAAATAATGAAAAAATAAACAACCGACAGAGGCTCTATGATCAAACTTTACGCCCTTAATTAAAGCACAATAAATCAAACCCAAATAGCCAAGCAGCTTGGTGTACATAAATCAACGATTTCTCGAGCGTTGAAACGCAATATTGGCAAGCGAGGTTATCATGCTATACAGGAAAATAACAATACTTAATTCAGCCCTTTTAAATGTCCTAACCATACAACTTATTCCACGTAACCTTGCCAGTTGGTCACTAACCAAACTGCTCTTCAATCGATGCCCTCTCGTGTTCAATCAAAAAAAGAAGTAACTTATCTAAAATTCAACTTTTTGGTTTTTTGGTTGATTAACAAGCAGATCCTGACGTTGCATTTTTAGACCAAATGGGTATATAATTTGGAAATGAAAAAAGACAATTAAGAAAATAAAAAAAAGACTATTAAGAAAATGAAAAAAAGACAATTAAATCATACTAAATTTGTAGACCTTCCGATCGCTAAAAGTCTAGTTACGGACTTACACTCAGAAGGTTTTGAAATTTGCACGCCGATCCAAGCCCTATCTTTGCCAGTAACGCTTCAAGGAAAAGACATTTCAGGGCAAGCTCAGACAGGTACAGGGAAAACACTTG
This sequence comes from Psychromonas sp., assembly GCA_023145575.1. Taxonomy (GTDB): domain Bacteria; phylum Pseudomonadota; class Gammaproteobacteria; order Enterobacterales; family Psychromonadaceae; genus Psychromonas. The sequence continues at coordinate 1,921 of JAGLDN010000044.1, read as the reverse complement.
CCTTTTTACTTGCTGTTTTTCATCATTTAATAACAAAGGAATCACCTAAGAATCGTCGTAGAAACCAGCCTCGTGCTTTAATTTTAGCGCCTACAAGAGAACTTGCTATCCAGATCCATAAGGACGCTCTCCTACTAACTAAAACATCAAAGCTTCAACTTGGTTTAGCGTATGGAGGACAGAAGGTAGAAATTCAAGCCCAAAAGCTAAAAAAAGGTGTTGATATTTTAATTGGCACAACAGGTCGTACAATTGATTTCGTCAAACAAAGTGTCATTAACCTTGGCGCGATCCAGGCTGTCGTCCTTGATGAAGCTGATCGCATGTTTGATCTTGGCTTCATTAAAGATATTCGCTATCTTTTCCATCATATGCCCAGTGCTGAAAATCGCTTGAATATGTTTTTTTCTGCGACACTTTCTCATAAAGTGCAAGAGCTTGCTTTTGATTACATGAGCAACCCTAAACAAATTCAAATCGAACCTGAAAAAATTACCTCAACAAACGTTAGCGAAGAGCTGTTCTACCCTTCAAATGAAGATAAAATGACATTATTGCTCACATTAATGGAAGAAGAATGGCCTGACAAAGCAATTGTTTTTGCCAATACCAAACACGTTTGCGAAAAAGTATGGGGCTATTTAACAGGCGATGATCATCGTGCCGGCTTATTAACTGGCGATGTGCATCAAAAGAAACGTGAACACATACTACAGCAATTCACAAACGGTGAGCTTGATGTTCTTATTGCAACAGATGTTGCCGCTCGGGGATTACATATTCCAAACGTATCGCATGTGTTTAACTTTGATTTACCCGATGATTGTGAAGATTATGTTCACCGTATTGGCCGCACTGCCCGTGCTGGCGAAAAAGGCGTGGCAATTAGCCTTGCATGTGAAAAGTATGTCTTTAACTTACCCGCTATCGAAGAATTCATTAAGCATACGATACCTGTCAGTGAATACGATAAAAACGCATTACTTGATCCTCTGCCTGTCATGAAAATAAACAAACATAAAACGCACTCAAATAATCGCAAAGATAATTATCACCGGAATCACAAACGATAAATGACTGCCTTGCTATCGCATGCATAACAGACGCTACATTTGTCGAACATAAACAAAAAAACTATGGTAGACTCATCTCACAGTGTACAAGGCTTGTTGTGTACATTTATTTTCAACACTTTATAATTAGACCTTTAAAATTTAAGCATTACTTTTAAATGCTATAGATAAAATAAGAGCACAATTGAAAATATTAACCTTAGTCAAAGTAATGCGCTTACATCAATACATAAAAAACCTCTTTATATTTCTTCCTCTTTTCTTTGCCATGAAGATGACAGATACAGCGTTGCTAATCAATACAATAATCGCTTTTATTGCCTTCTCTTTAACAGCCAGTGCCGTCTATATCCTTAACGACCACCTCGACATCGAAGAAGACAAACTACACCCAAGAAAAAAAATCGGCCACTAGCTTCAGGCGCCATTAGCAGATCTCAATCCATTGTTATTATGATAGTGCTAGCAGTCGTAGGCTTTGTTCTTATGGCAACACTTCCATTTAAAGCTGTTGGTATACTTGGCGCTTATGTTGTGATGAACATTGCCTACAGCTTGTATCTTAAACATATCGCTATTATTGATATCGTGATCATAGCAATAGGCTTTGTGCTTAGGTTATTTGTAGGTACTGCGGTAACATCATTACATACTTCGAAGTGGATCATCTTAATGACCTTTTTATTGGCATTATTTTTGGCGTTGGCAAAAAGAAGAGATGATATTTTGTTATTTAATAAAACAGGACAAAAAATGCGCAAAGTCATCGATGGCTATAATCAACAATACCTCGATACTGCTATGGCAATTATGGCTTCAGTGGTAATTGTTTCTTACATTATGTATAC
>JAGLDN010000439.1 GCA_023145575.1 Psychromonas sp. | reverse complement strand
GATAATTATTGCGACAGAACCATTCATAGTATTAGTACAACCCAAGATAAGTTTTTATCTTCTAAAACAAGTATTGAGCGCAAAGAGCTAGGGCAGTTTTTTACAGGCTCTGCAGTGTCTGACTATATGGCTTCTATGATTGATAAAATAGAAGGAGTTGATGCTATAAGGATATTAGACGGAGGAGCTGGAGCAGGGATATTAACAGGATCATTAGCGATAAGATGCCTTGATCTTGGCTATAAAAATGTTCATGCAGTTCTATACGAAATAGACCGGGACGTTATCACTCACCTTGCGCATAACCTAAGTCTCATAAAGGAACTATTTAATAAAAATAATAGTTCCTTTTCATTTGAAACAAAAATGGAAGACTTGATTTTATCAAGACCTGATAAAACAGAAGCACCTTTTCATTTTTCATCTATCAATCCTCCTTACTTTAAATACAACTCAAAAAACTCACCTTACAGTGGTGCTACGGCCGACCTCTTCAAAGGAAATCCTAATATTTACGCGTCCTTCCTTGCTGTCGTATCAGCTTGTTTAGCTCCTAATGGACAAATGGTAAGCATCACCCCAAGAAGCTTTACCAACGGTCTTTATTTTAAAGGACTAAGACGCTATTTATCTGAAAAACTAAGCCTTGAAAAAATCCATATATTTAGCTCAAGAAACAAAGTATTTAAAAACTCAGGAGTTCTTCAAGAAAATGTAATTTGTAAATATGTTAAATCTCATCAATCATCTAAAGTAACAATTTACTCAAGCTCTTGTGAGTCTGACATTAATAACTCAGAAACTAATGTTTACCCTTATGAATTCATAGTAGATAGAACTAATGAGCACAATATGACAAGAATCCCAGAATCAAAAGAAGATAGTGAAATACTAAAAAAAGTCGAAAATTGGACAATAGATTTTCAAGAATCAGGTTATTTTATTTCAACTGGCCCCATTGTTGAGCACAGAGCTAGGGAATTCATCACCCAGAACAAACTCAACAACTCGGTCCCTCTTTTGCGGATGCATAATTTAAAATTACTAAACGTAGAATGGACTGGTGAGCATAAAAAAGACGCTAGATTCATTCTCTCTCCAGGACATGAAAAACACACTAGAAAAAACAACAATTATGTAATATTAAAACGTTTTTCCTCTAAAGATGAAAAACGCAGATTAGTTGCAAGTGTTTATGATCCAAAAACCATACCTGGTGAACTTATTGGACTTGAAAATCACCTAAACTATATTGGTATAAATGAAGGAGAGATTCAACTAGAAGAAGCATACGGCCTTGCATCCTTGCTAAACTCAACGTTTTTTGATAAATATTTCAGATGTGTCTCAGGAAATACACAGGTAAACGCAACTGAAATCAGACTAATGAAGTTACCTGAAAAAGAAAAAATCATTGCGATAGGTAAATCAATTTTAAAAGCAAATAATAAAAATCAAACTGTCATTAATAATATTGTTAATATTGCACTATTTTCTGATGATATTTAGGTATAAAAAATTTAAATAAAATAAATAACTTATGGATATTAAAGAAAAAAGGAATGAAAAGTTAAAGCAAGCAAAAATAATTCTTAATGCTCTGGGCATGCCCAAAAAACAAAAAAATGATAGATCAGCATGGGTGTTCCTTGCTCTTGCCAATATCAAACCTCACGATAGCTGGAACAGCGCTAGATCACCTTTACTACCAACCGTAGAAATTATGCAGTTTATTCGTGATCATTATGGACAAGATTACAAACCTAATTCGAGAGAAACAATCAGAAGACAAACTTTACATCAGTTTGGGCAGGCTAGGATGGTTGATAGAAACCGAGACAACCCAGCTAGGGCAACAAACAGTAAAGACAATAATTACTCTTTAAATGATCCTATATTAAAAATATTAAAAGAGTTTCCCGAGGGAGAATGGGGAAAATTTATTACAGAATATAAAGGAAACTTTAAAGAATTAACAGAAATTTATGAACGTAAACTAGAGCTGGAAAAAATACCTATTACTTTACTTAATGGAAATAAGATAAAACTATCACCAGGTAAGCATAATCAGTTACATGCAGATATTATCCATGAATTTTGTCCAAGGTTTGTTGGTAAAGGAGGTCGCGTCCTTTATATAGGAGACACAGCAAGCAGTAGAAATGAAGGTGGAAAATTAATGGTATTAGAAAACAAATACCTTGAAAAAATAGGCGTTCCGCCAATGTGTCACGACAAACTTCCTGATGTGGTTGTTTATGATGAAGAGAGAAAATGGCTTTTTATGATTGAAGCAGTAACTAGTCACGGTCCTGTTTCCCCGAAAAGATGGCACGAACTTGAAGAAGCTCTTAGTTCCTGTTCGGTTGGTCGTGTGTATGTAACAGCATTCCAAGATAAAGCTGAATTTAGAAGAAACGCAGCAGATATAGCATGGGAAACAGAAGTTT
>JAGLDN010000438.1 GCA_023145575.1 Psychromonas sp. | reverse complement strand
CGCATTATCCCAGCAATTTCCTCGACGACTCATGCTTTGCTTTATCCTGTATCGCCACAGTAATTGTCTAAATTGTTTAATGGTATAGTGACAGCCATGATCCGAATGAAACATGATGCCAGTTGGTATTCCTCTTGCTTCAAAAGCCATTATTAGTGCGTTGCCCCTCAAATTACCATCTGGGGAATGAGACATTGCCCATCCTATTATTTTGCGGGCATAGAGATCCATAACAACAGCTAAATAAGCCCAACGATTGTCTGTCCAAATATAGGTCACATCACCACACCAAAAGGTATCAGGCTTGTTAACTAAGAACTGACGCTGTAAATGATTTGGGATACCAAAGTGTTCAGTCCCTCCTTGTTTATATGCATGCTTGCGAACCTGTCAACGATGCAAATCTAACTTCTTCATGATTTTAGTTACCCTGTAACGGCTAATTCTTTCACCTCTTGCTAGAGTGATGTCTGAAATGCTCCTAGCGCCTGCAGGGCCTTTACTTTCATTGAAAATAAATCGCACATCAGCCTTTGCTTTTAATTGGTGAACTGTTACTTTAGCGCAACTTTGAGACCAATAACGATAGTTGCTGCGGTGAAGCTTAAACACTTCATAAAGGTGTTTTACAGGGTAACTCTCTTGTAGATCGTGTATTATTTTAAATCTTTTAGGCTGTCCGATATCAAGAGAGCTGTAGCCTTTTTTATTATTTCATTCTCCAACTCACTCCGTTTTATTTTCCTTTCAAGCTCTTTGATTTTGTTCTTGTCCGCAGTTAAAGGACTAGCGTCATGATTACCACCTACACGCTCAGTTTTGAGTTGTCGAACCCATTTGTCCATTCCTGATTTACTTACGCCCATTGCTTGCGCGGCTTCTTTAACGGAGTAATTTTGATCAAGAACTAACTGGGCGGCTTCAAGTTAAAATTCTGCGGTATATGTTGGTCTTGCTTGCTTCTTCATTTTGTCACCTATTGTATTATGAGGTTAATAATATCACCTCTAGCTAGGTAGCCAAAATGACTGTACCACTACAGTTATAACACACCAGATAAAACTAGAAGATATTTTAATAATGTAATTTATAAACCACAAAAAAACTTGCCAATTATAAATTATACGCTTGAATATGGAGCATTGTCCAAAATCAGTTGGCCACTACACATGAATATAAAATAAAATATTTTAAATTTCACTCTCAAATTAACTCGGAAGTGAAATTTAAATGCTCATCTTTAATAAATTTAAATTTTTTAAAGACGCGTTACTTGCAATGGTCGTGAGCCACCTGGTGGTGGACTCGCGGTATTTGGACTTGGAAAACCTACTGCATTCTGAGTCGGAACATTACCTGCTTTCATACTCGCCCATGGACTAACTTTATTCTCCCTCGTGTTATTAGCCGTATTTCTTTCACGGTTTTTCGGCTCTTCGTCACCTCTATTTTTAGCCGAATTAGTATTCCGAGTAGATTTGCTATCACGATCTTCAAATTCTTTATCTAGTGCCTCTTGCTGATTTTTATTGTTTCGTTTTATTGATTTTTCTCTTTCTTTATTTTCCTTATTTTTTCTCTTTCTGTTTTTTCTTCTTTGTTTTTTCTCATTTCTTTCTTTACGCTTTTCTTCCTTATGAGATCTCTCTTCCTCTTTTGTCATGTCTCGATCTCTTCTTTTGTCGCTTTGTTCTTTTTCATTATCCTCTCTCTTTATCCTTTTATTATCTTGTCTTTCTGCACGCTTATCTCTCTTTTTTTGATTTTTTTTATTTCTTTTATCTATTTTCCTTTGCTTTTTCTCTTCTTTTTTCCTTGC
>JAGLDN010000437.1 GCA_023145575.1 Psychromonas sp. | reverse complement strand
GATATAAAACTAAGAATAGACATTACTGTTTCCTTTTAATATTGGGATCATTCAAAGCAGTTGCTTTTAAATGATCTTCAGCCTCTGCTAACTCAAATTGATTAAACACTTTAATTCCATGCTTTTCTAATAATTTAGCGGTAACGCCTTGCCCTTTGATAAGCTTACGCGCGAATGCTCCATCGTAAATAAGCTGACTGCCACAGGAAGGGCTTTTTTCAGTGAGGATGGCAATCTTAATATTATGCTTTAAGGCTTTCTGTAAGGTTAATTCTGCACCACGTTGAAATTCAGCAGTAACATCAATACCTTGTTGTGTTTGAAGTGAACCATTTAACTGAATTTCAGCAGGTGGACGAGGTGTTTTTAGTCCACCAATTACTTCGGGGCAAATTGGGAGCAAAAGATCCTGAGATTGCCATGTTGAAATAAGCGAATGATCAATTAAGTTGCTTTTTCCATCATAGCGAACAGGCTCACCAACGAGGCAAGCACTGATCAATATTTTTGGAGTACTCATGCCAGTGACGCAATGGTATCTTTAAACAGCCATGCCATATAGGCGATGTAACCAAGCACTAATAACCCACCTTCAAACCGCCCTAGCACACCTGTTTTTCCCTTTCGCCATGCGATAGAGAAAATCATTAACGCAATAGTTAAGCCTATCATCACCGGGTAATCTCGTGTCAGCACTTCACTGTCAAAACCATCAGGGTGAATAAGTCCGGGCAGGGCCATTACGCCTAAAATATTAAAAAGATTAGAACCAACAATATTACCAACAGCAAGGTCATATTCTTTCTTTCTAGCCGCTGCCAAGGTTGCAGCAAGCTCAGGTAAGCTTGTACCAATCGCAACAATCGTTAAACCAATCACTAAATCACTGACTTGATAAAATTCCGCAATTTCAACCGCGCCCCAAACAAGAATACGAGACGATGCAATCAATAAAGCAATGCCGATAACTAACCATTTTAATGCTGCACCACGGCCAATTTCTTCAGGCATATCATCAAGTACTTCTTGAGGTAGTGAATCGCCTGAATTTTTCTTTGTTTCCCAAACAGTATAAGAAACCATTACAAACATCATCGCAAGTAATACGACACCATTGATAAAATCAAGCACGCCATCCCACAATACAAAATAGCTAAACAGGATAACGCCTAGTAATACAGGCATCTCTCTTTTGAGTAGTTTAGAGTGAATCTGTAACGGATAAAAAAGAGCGGTAACACCAAGCATTAATCCGACGTTAGTGATATTTGATCCAATCGCATTACCAATAGAAAGTCCTGTTTTTCCATCCATTGCAGCCATCGCAGACACCAACATTTCAGGCGCGGATGTGCCTAAACCAACAATAACGACACCAACAATTAGTGGAGAAATATTAAAGCTACGTGCGGTATTTGATGCACCAAGGACAAATTTATCGGCACTCCAAATGAGTAATACAAAGCCGAAGAGAATGGATAAAGCTGGGAGTAATAGTGCCATGTTAAAAATCACTTTAAGGAAATAGAAAGCTAAAAAAAACGCCGAATATTTTCATACTCAGCGTTTAAATATATTTATTT
>JAGLDN010000436.1 GCA_023145575.1 Psychromonas sp. | reverse complement strand
AAATGTGGCTTAGAAACCATCCAAAAAAACTTGACCATTATATTGTGTGTCCTTAGCGCCTGAGAAATAATTTCTTTAGACCAGTCTTCAGCAGATAGTAATATAGCTTTTAATCGATCGCACTCTCGCTTATTACGAGACATTTCGTGCTGTGATCCAAGTCTTATTTTCTAAATGTGACAATGATATTTTCATGGTGTAATCATTATCTTTTTGAAAATAATTTCAAGTGTTTTTTCTAAATGAGGTCCATTATCAAAGATCACGGGTATAATACCTGATATATTTTTTCGAGCTAGCTTTTTACATCGAAGTGGCATGGGTAATCGCGATTGGCATATGTAGAGGATGTTAGAAGAAATAAACCGCTTTTAGTGAATATTTTGCTCATCGACCATTGCTGATAATAGATCGATAAGTTCAGCACTTGATTTCTCTGCAATTTCCATTTGTGTAATCACCTGGTTTTCATCAGGGGTAACAGAGCATGCTTCTTTATAAGAGTTGCTGACAGATGAGTGAACCAATTTATGCGGTCTTTTAATGGCATGATAAGATCGGTTATTTTCGTTTTTCTCAATGGTTTCAGATCTATCATACCACTGGCCAAATCTACATTCATGATGATTTTTAGCAGCGATAGCGATGGAGTCGGTAAACTCCTCATTGCCTAATGCGCGATACGCATGTTGCTTGTAAATAATGTGATCAACCTTGATCAGTGCTGAGTATATGTAATTTTCCGCATTTTTTACAAGAGATTCTGTATCAAAAGAAGATTTTTCAGCGACATCTACGCTTTTACTCACTTGATTAATGCTTTCGACAATTGAAGATGTTGATTTATTAACATTATGAATTGAGCTGCTTACTTGTGCCATTGATGTTGAAAATTCTTTTAGATTATTGCTTATTTGCTCTGCTGTTTGTTTTGTTTTAATTGATAATGCCTTCACCTCATCGGCAACAACCGCAAAGCCTCGTCCATGTTCGCCTGCTCGTGCGGCCTCAATGCTTGCGTTTAATGCCAGTAATGTCGTTTGATCGGTAATGTCAGTAATCATTTTCATTGCACTGCTAATCGCTTCTTGAGAACCTTCAAGATCAACAAGTGATCCTTCAACTTTCTCCATAGTATTTTGAATTAATTCACTTGATTTTTTCATGATGCGAACTTCAGCTGCTGAATCATGTGCTGTTTTACTATTTTCTGATGTATGTATGTTGACATGTTTTATTTGCTCAGAAATATGAATTAAATCATTTTGGCTGACGGTTAAATTGGTAATAAGGTTTTTGGTATTGATTTGATGCAAACCAGAAGATAGTCTATTTGAGCGGGTGATTTGTTCGGCTTGTTGCATTAAATCAATGGATTTATCTATTTTTTGTAGTGATCTTGCAAAATAGGGTGCAAGTCCTTCGGTGAAAGGTCTACGACTGAAATTATTTTTTGATACGGCTTCAAAACAAGCTTCAGTTTCCTTAAAATATGCTTCAAAGGTATCCATTAAATTATTAAAAACGGTTGCGGTATGTTGCACAACACCAAGGTGGGCAGTCTTTGCCTGACGTTCATAAATTTGCCCGTTTGCGACCTTAAGCATACATAGATTTATTTTTTCAATGGCCGTTTCGACCTGTTGATTTTGTTTTTGTGTAAAAAAGTAATAAGCAATAATAATAACAAAAATTAAAAAGGATAAAGTAGGAGTCAGATAATGTGTACTTTCTACAGATACAAAATTAACTGCAATCAAACCAACAAAAATTAAAAATAGTAAGAATCTGGTGATTATTTTTGGTGTTGCATCTAAAGTGGGTGTTGTTTGAGTCTTCATTATCAAATCCTTTTATATACTAGCGCGATACAGATTGCAAATATAGGCGTTATAATCGATATTGTTGTTTTTTAGGTACTGCACAAAAAAATCATAAGATGCTTTTGTTGCACGCTTTTTATCCAGTCCATTTTCAGTCGCACGGATTTTTTCATAGAGGGCGGTAATGGTTGGCTTTAGCTTTTCTGGCATCATTCGGCGTACAGAATAGTAACCATTAATATTGTCATGAATATCTTTGGTTGACGTAACATGTGCAAATACCCAATAATGATCACCGTTTTTGCATTGATTAACAACAAATGCAAAAAATTCATTATCTTTTTTTAGTTGCTCCCACATAAAACGAAATATACCTCTTGCCATCAGTGGGTGACGAATAATATTATGGTTTACATTAAGTAGCTCGGACTCACAGTAGCCTGATATATTAATAAAAACATCATTTGCATAAATAATGTTTCCGCGAAGATCCGTTTTACTTACAATTACGCGTTGCGGATCACAACTAATGTCTTTACCTGTTAAAAATACGCTAGTCATAATGAAAAAATAGTAGTTAGCCGTTGTTAAAAAAATGTATCATTAGAATAGAATACCTTTTAACGTATGTAAAATAAAAAGCAATAGGTTTTATTATTGTTTTTTTAGAATGAGATCCGTTACCATTTAAGAGCAATATTTGAGTATCAATTATTAAGTATCAAGTATCAAATATCTGTATGATGTTGAATGTTAAATGTTGAAATGACGTCAATAAAAAACTTTTCTATTTTATTGACCTACGTTTATCTGATTAAAAATAGTTAAAACATTATTATATTTATGGAGGAATATTACATGTTAAAAAATATCGAAGGTCAAATAATCCCATCAATTACATTCCCAACGCGTCAAGGCGATAAGTGGATAAATATAACAACAGAGAAAATCTTTACTAATAAAACAGTTGTTGTTTTTGCCTTACCTGGTGCATTTACACCAACGTGTTCATCAACACATTTACCGCGATTCAATGAGCTTGCGGGTGTTTTAAAAGAAAATGGGGTTGATGAAATTGTATGCGTATCGGTAAATGATACGTTTGTTATGAATGCATGGCTTGCGGATCTCGCAGTTGAAAACATTACTGCAATTCCAGATGGTAATGGTGAATTTAGTGCGGCAATGGGCATGCTTGTAGATAAAAATGATATTGGGTTTGGTCGGCGTTCATGGCGTTACAGCATGCTAGTTAATAACAGCGTCATTGAAAAAATGTTTATCGAACCTGAAGCTGAAGGAGACCCATTTGAAGTATCGGATGCTGATACAATGCTTAATTACATTAATCCTAAGGCTAACAAGCCCGCAGCTGTAGCATTATTTACAAAACCTGGTTGCCCTTTTTGTGCGCAAGCTAAAACAGCATTGAAAGCAAAAAACATCGTATTTGAAGAAATTGTATTAGGCAAAGACGCGACGACTGTTAGCTTAAAAGCTATAACGGGTGAAACAACGGCTCCTCAAATGTATGTTGACGGAATACATATAGGTGACAGTGTGGCCACCATCGCTTATATATCCACGCTATTTCAAGATGAAACAACATTAACAAGGGAGCTTGTCCATGATCACGAGGTATAAAATTCGATTTTTAATGAGTAACTGTGTTTATCACTGATGTTACGCAGTTGAGACC
>JAGLDN010000435.1 GCA_023145575.1 Psychromonas sp. | reverse complement strand
ATCTGCAACACTTTCGTTTTTTTCTTCTAGATCCGCAGACGCAGACACGCCATGCAACTCATCAAGTAACGCATCAAATTCATCTTGCTCAATGCTGTCAATACCCTCAACATTTCCCTCTGTATTTGTTTCACTCACTTCATTTTCAATAACAGCTTGTTCTACAGGGATTACTTCATCAGGGGCTGTCGGAGTTTCCTGTGCAACCTCTTCAGTCGGACTGTCTTCTGATTCTGGTTTACTTAAACGATGTAGTTCAGACAAAATTTCAGCAGGTGCGGCATTTGCTTCAACACCATCTTGAACCGCTTGAAATTGCTCATTGATAACATCAAGCGCACCGAGAATAGTATCCATTAATGATGCGCTTAATGTGCGGTTGTGCTGTCTCAGGCAATCAAAGACATTCTCAGCACCGTGACATGTTTCGACAAGCTCAGTTAATGATAAAAAACCCGCACCACCTTTAACAGTATGAAAACCACGGAAGATTGCATTAAGCAACTCGGTATCACTGGGGTTGTTTTCTAATTCGACTAATTGCTCAGATAAAAGCTCTAATATTTCACCAGCTTCAACTAAAAAATCTTGAAGAATTTCTTCATCTACTTCAAATGTCATTGTCTATATCCTTAAAATCCTAAACTAGAGAGTAGATCATCTACATCATCTTGCCCATTAACAACATCTTCGCGATGCTCTGCATTATGAATGGGTCCTTCAGCTTTTATGTCTAAGCTTTTTACAGTTCCTGTATTTTCTGGGGCATTATTCTTTTCTTGGTTTTGGCAAACCGTTAAAATACCCACTAATTTGGTTTCAATTTCATGTACTAATTCAATGACCCTTTTGATCATCTGTCCGGTTAAATCTTGAAAGTCTTGTGCCATTAAAATATCGGTCAGTGATGCGCGTAATTGAATAGCATTTGTCGAAGAGAGTGCAATCATGGCATCTATTTGGTGACACAAGGATTTGAAATCAGTAAGGGGTAAATCACGCGTCATCAGACCTTGCCAATTTGGTTTTATTGCATCAAGATCTTCAATTAATTTATCTGCGATAGGAAAACACGCATCAACAGCATCCATTGTTGTGTTGGCTGCTTTATCGGTCATTTCAATGACGTAATTTAACCGTTCTCGTGCATCTGGCATTTCTTGATCCGCTAAATCAAACATGCGCGTGTCACTATGAAAATTCATTAAAGCGTCATGTAATTCTCTGGTTAATTCACCTACTTTATCAAAAACCTTTTCATCATTTTCTGTGTTTACGCTACTAACTAGCTCATTCGCGGCACTTATTTCATTTTTCTCTAAAAATGCAACAAGATCTTTAGCTTGTTCAAGCGTTAATAAGGGTTGAATATCCATTTCAATAATCCTCCCTTAACCTAGTCGTTCAAAGATTTTATCCAATTTCTCTTTTAGCGTTCCAGCTGTAAATGGTTTGACAATATAGCCATTAACGCCAGCTTGAGCGGCCTCAATAATTTGCTCTCTTTTTGCTTCAGCCGTCACCATTAAAACAGGCAGATGTTTAAGTTTAGGATCTTTTCTGATTTCTTTTAACAAATCGATCCCTTGCATGATGGGCATATTCCAATCTGTCACCACAAACTCAAAATCGCCATTTTGCAGCATAGGTAGCGCACTGTTACCATCATCTGCTTCAAATGTATTGGTAAAGCCAAGATCCCTTAGCAAGTTTTTAATTATTCTTCTCATTGTTGAAAAATCATCAACAATTAACACTTTCATATTTCTATCCAAAATATCCCCCTGAGCAACACATGCTTCTTATTTAAAATAAATATTAGTAACATATTGAAAAAATACAAATTTCCT
>JAGLDN010000434.1 GCA_023145575.1 Psychromonas sp. | reverse complement strand
AAGGTAGTTGACGTCTGATAATCAATATCAGTGGCTTGAGTTACTCATCATTGCTTTACTCTATGTTGTAACGGTCGCCAATGAGGATCCCTAAATACTCTGAACGCTTTCATCCAGCAGATGAAACAGGGTAATGGTTTATAACTGGGGTGTCATTTAGTAGTGGTGCTAGGTATTTTTCAAATAATTCATTAAAAGAATCTTGACACAATAGATAGTTTATTGTTTTTTATTAAAGCAGTGTTGACCTGAATCAATTCTTCTAGATGTAGGCTGAGAAGGAAGATTTTGCTGTTGCATTAACGTATGATCATACCTTTCGATATTTCATATAACTTAATTTTGGTTTAGTTATAGGGGATCAAGGCATTTCATTCTTGTTATATCTAAAATATGTTTGAAGTGTACCAAAACTGGCCAAGTAAATTGTCACGAACTAGTCAGGTTAATTGTTGCTTAATACCTTTACCGTTGGGGTGGCAACTGAAAATTAATAAGGTTTAAATGTGTCTTTTTCATTCAAACTTTGAACGATTTTACATAATCATCATAATTTAAAAAGATTCAAACAATGTTGAAATGATGAACGAAGAATAATTCCGAATCATGATGGTCATAAATATGCAACCAAAAATGCGTTTTGGTTTTTTCAAGATATTGTATCAATAAGAAGTCCTATGTATTGAGCAGATTTTCTCTTCTCAAGCCACATAAAAGAGGAGGAAGTAGAATTTATCAATAACCTTGGTTAGCGCGATCTTCTCATGACCAAAGAACATCAACAAATACTAGGATGCATTCAAAATGAATTAGGTGCTTTAATGCTCTGTAGGATCCGTGGTTATTTGTCCTCTTTCAGGAAGTAAAGAGTAACTGCAAGTGTCGCAATGACATTTTTATTTAAAGGTGAGCTTCCTGATTTTGCCAAGGATCAGTAAATTAATCTGTAATACGCAAAAGGGTTACAATTATTTAGTGGTCTGATAACTACCCAAAACTGTATCAAAGCTCTCCTTTGTATGCTAGCCCAGAATAACTTACACCTGCAGCAGCGTCAACAGCTTCTTCTGCGGGTGCCCCATTAGTTTCCGAGAGTAAACAACTGAAAATAAATTCAAGCCAGCATTCGGTATTCAGAAGCGCCTCTCCAAATTCCCACTTAATAGCGTTTGAGCGGGGCCAAATAAGAGGTTTAATAGGCACTTTACGACCCATATAGCGGTATAAATTTAGATCTAATATATTTGTAATTAGGTCACGATAGATAACTCGTGCCCTGTAATAAGTAGTTGCATTAAAATCTAACATCTGCTGGCCAATGTATATAATATTACCGGTGACTGTGACAGGAGGAGACACTGAAGGGCTAATTCTAAATTTCCTAACGTCTTTAAATATCAATGCATCTTTACTATCTGTTAGTATATCATGGACTTTGTTTAGTCCATTTCTTACGAAATCAAAATCATGTTTAGTTGAATTTTTGCCAAAAAAATGTTTAAAAGTGTCTACATGACCAGCAAAACCCATTTTTTGAGCCTCTTTTCTCGAACTTAATATAGAGCCTTCCGGCTTATGACCCTTGTTAGCGATATTTACGATGCATTTTGATATGTTCTCAATAACAAAATCCGTTGCGACTTGTAATACAGCTTTATCATTCATAGAAAACTCACTCCTTTCTAAACATACATTTCCTAAGCCGGTTTTTACAATATAACTAGAAGGCGAATTGTAAAATTTTGGCTCTTCAACTTGTAGTGTTTCCCTTCTACCCCACTTGTCTAAATTGTCATTGTGCATTAGATTCATTATGTCATCGCCCGACATATCAGGATGGTCAGAAATACCACTTATAGATTCATTATTGTTCTCATCATGCATCTGGTATAGCAAGTCATGATATGGCAGAAATAAAACATTAATGTAACCTCCTTTACCTGATGTTTTTTGTACTGGTGCTGGTGCTGTTTCTTTTTGTGCATTCTTCGTACCATTAAGAAAATCAACAAACTTTTGTAATCGCGGAAATTTCATATCGTATAACTCCTGCTGTATTGAAAACGAATTGATCTTATAGATGAAACGTCAGGTATGATATTTAGATCTTTGCAAATTTTGTTTATTATTCATACATATATAAAACACCTTGGTTAGGTTGCATTTTTAATTAAGATGCAGACACTAAATATCAGAGTAACTTTATTCTTATTGCGTGATACTTTCCTCCTGTTAGAAAAACATACTGTTTAAGCACCGAATATTCTGGTAGCCGACTCTAATAAACTAAGTTATAATTTTTAAAAATGATGTATTTATTTTAATTTTCATAAAAGGCGATTAAATGCATCAACAAAAAGAGTTATATTTTATGCTTTATAATTTGGCAAAATTTTTTATTTTGCGACTTTACCCTTAGGTTCTGTATACTTCAGTCAGTTGAATTGCAATGGTTTTTGTATTTAATATTATGTTTATCACCTTCATTATTTCGATTATTTTATTTATCAATATAATGCCAATATGCAAAAATTTAAATTTAAGTATCTTTTATTTCATAAATATAAATAGCTGTCCGATACAAGTGGCAATCGCATAATGGTACGTCGTTAGCACTAGTATCTGTTTTTTATTCTTTCAAATGTCATCATAAAATCATAACACACTTATTGCCTTATTAACCAGTTTAATTTAGTTTAATTAAATTAAGTCCATTTGTTTAGACTAGGATCAATTTGAAGTCTGTAAATTTAGGCAAATATTGTCGTGAAATTCCATTCTTATTTTGAATCAATTCTGGTCATCAAGAGCAATAGCGATCAGTAAAATAATAGCCACATTCAAGCTTTTTAGACACCTTTTTATGGTGCGCAAATTCTATCCGATGATCAGCGGAGATGGTTACAATAGAATGCTTAAATGCCGCCAATCATTCAATCCTGCCGTCCGTCACTGTTATGGTTATTTATTGAACACCCGCTTGGTTACAGTGTAATGAGTCAACCATTTAACAATCATCAACAAAGAACCGCTATGCTCTTTCCCTATGAACAAATCAATTTCTCAATTACTCAAACGAGAACGATCATCTACTTATGATGGGTGTTCTTCAATGCAGTTCCTATCA
The DNA here is from genome assembly GCA_023145575.1 of Psychromonas sp. Classification (GTDB taxonomy): domain Bacteria; phylum Pseudomonadota; class Gammaproteobacteria; order Enterobacterales; family Psychromonadaceae; genus Psychromonas. The sequence continues at coordinate 8,737 of JAGLDN010000434.1, read as the reverse complement.
TTAATAAACCCACGTTTTGCTAGATCCTCTTTACATCTTGATGTGTATTTTCGTGCTTTACGATGTAAGTGATAGTAAAGATGTCCACATTTTTTTATATACGAAAATGAACCTGCAGATGGTTTATGACCACGTTATTAAATTTATCAATCTTGCGCTTAAGGCATCCCGAAATTTAATCTGGATCCAAGTTGCCTTCATTTTTTGACGTGATTGGGTTAATTATATCAGGCATCATAACGGGTTAATTTATAGCGTCTTTCAGCCTTTTAATTGTCTTGTTTTAAACTTGCTTAACGCGGTAACCTAAGTTTTCTATATTGTGGTTTAGTTCTCGAGAAATTGAAGATTGATTAACAAGAAGGAAGGTTTAGTTCTAGAGAAATTGAAGATTGATTAATAACAAATTGTAAGGCTATTTTAGTTTGGCTCATTTCGCTTTTATTAAGCGAAAAGTTTGATCTTAGTGATTCAGTTAGTTGTTTATACTTTTGCCATATTCACATCTGTTGTCGGAGGACAGATAGTTAATATATATTCAACTGGCTACTTCTCCAACTAATTTAAGCTATGCATTTGAGCATTGAATCTATGAAGTAATATGGGTACATAAAACTTTCCTTCATGAACGGATCAATACTTATTACTAGCTTTTCCCTAAAATAGCAGGGTTATTTTTTTTATAATTTTGATGACGATGAGTATTTTCTGCTTTGATGGCATTTTTCTATGTGTTCTTCCACATATATTGTGCTGAAATTGTATTTGAGATCTCTTTTTTCATTTTCGCTCGTGCATTTATAATCTCCATGATTTATCATTTAACTTGAGTTCGGGTTAGAATGATCTTTTTATCATTATTAAAATATTACCCATATTTAGTACCCAAGGCTGATTTTTTGTGAGGATAAAGTTACATTGACTAGAAATAACTGACTATTCGATGTTCATTTAACGCAATTATGTGGAAATAGCATTTGCGAAAGTGTTATTTATTTAGAATTTAGATGATTTATATCCAGGCCACCTCAAATGTAAAATTATATCGGTAAATTACCCGTGGATCATAGACATAATATTTATCTTAGATTAATTACAATAAAAACTGTAATTTTTAACTAGTTCTTTTATATAGTCATTTTATAACCACCTAAATTGGTGCAATTTTCCTTTGTGTTGGTGCGTGAACTTTTTTGACGAAAAAAATGCACCTTTGAGCTCAAGAAAAGAAATGCAGTAACTTGAGTATCTATTGTGTTACACATTAATAGAGATTTTGTATGCGAGATAACATGCAACAGTTTGATCAAGTATTTTTTGAGGAGATGACGGATCACCTTGAAGAAATGGAATCATTGTTACTTGAAATGAGTGAAGATGATGACAATTTGGATGCGTTAAATGCTATTTTCCGCGCTGCACACTCAATAAAAGGTGGGGCTGGTATTTTTGGTTATGATGATATTTCATCCGTTACTCATATTCTTGAAAACGTACTTGATCGACTGCGCAATAACGAATTAGTATTAACAAAAGCAATGATTGATGCTTTTTTAGATGCGCGGGATGTATTAGCATTATTAAAAAATTCTCATCAGTTTGATGATGAGGAGTCCGTACCTGACTCACGAGTGACGGGAATTTGTGATCAATTAAAATGTTTAGCGCTTGATCTTCAGGATGAAGGTGCCGTTGAAAGCTCCGCAAGCCTGAGCGAAATCCTCTCTAAAAAAGAAATCAATCATGTGGATGAATTGACAGTAGTTGAAAAAGCAAAAATTAAAATATTACTTGTTGAAGACAGTAAAGTCAACCAAATGGTTGCAAATCATACCTTAAAAAAATTAGGCTTTGAAAATATCAGTGTTGCAGAAGATGGGAAAGAGACATTAGACAAACTCAATGCATCACTTGATGTGCCTTTTGATTTAATTTTATTAGATTGTCAAATGCCAATCATGGACGGTTATCAAGCCACGCAGGCAATACGTCTTGGAAGAGCGGGTGATCCTCATGTCAATATTACTATTATTGCCATGACGGCAATGGCTGGAGATGCTGAAAAAGAAAAGTGTCTAAACGTTGGTATGGATGATTATTTATTAAAACCTATTAATGGCCCGATGCTTGATGAAAAAATCAGTTTTTGGTATGGAAAAATTAGTCAACAAGATACGCAAGGTAATGAGGCAAAAAAAACAGATAGAGTCTCTAAAATGAAAAAGCCCCGCCCATCTAAAGTCATTAAACAACGTGTTAGGAAAAATGATTCGGCATCTTCTATTCGGGTAAATATTGAAAAAATCGATCAACTTATTAACCAAGTTGGTGAGTTGATTATTACCCAATCCATGCTGCAACAATTGGCTCTTGATTTTGGGCTTGAAGATAATTTAATGTTTGTGGCAAGGTTAAGCCAATTAGAAACTAACACGCGTGATATTCAAGCTTCTGTCATGTCTGTGAGAATGATGCCTATCAGCACTGTTTTTGGACGATTCCCTCGTGTTATTCGTGATTTATCTGCACAATTAAATAAAAAAATTAAATTAGTCATCAAAGGCGAGCAAACTGAACTTGATAAAGGATTGATTGAAATATTGGCTGATCCTTTGACGCATCTTATTCGTAATAGTATCGATCATGGCATTGAGATGCCTGATGTGCGTATTGCAAAAAATAAAGATCCACAGGGGGAGATAGAAATATCTGCATTATACAGGGGGGATGATATAGTTATAAATGTCAAGGATGATGGCGCTGGTATCGACGCACATAAAATTCGACAAAAAGCTCTAAAAAATGGTCTCACGTTACCCGATCAAATGACTGATACTGAAATTTTTCAACTTATTTTTTCACCTGGATTTTCAACCGCAACAGTCGTTACTAATGTTTCGGGACGAGGGGTTGGAATGGATGTTGTTAAGCGTAATATAACCGACATGGGCGGTCGTGTTGAAATTTCATCCGAACTTGGAAAAGGTTCAACTATGTCAATTTACTTGCCATTGACACTTGCTATTTTAGAGGGGATGTCTGTATCTGTCGGGGAACATGTTTATATTATTCCGCTTACCTATATAGTGGAATCGTTACAACCCACAGCAGGAAATATAAAGGAGCTTAACGGGGGCGCCTTGATGGTGAATGTACATGGTGAATATATTCCCGTATTAATATTGTACAAATTTTTTAACATCAAAACCGACATAACCAAAGTAACAGAAGGCATTATGATCTTACTCGAACATAAAAGTAAGCTGATCGCTTTATTTGTAGATAGTCTTATTGGCCAGCAACAAGTAGTATTAAAAAATTTAGAAAAAAACTTTCGCAAAGTCTCCTGTGTCTCTGGGGCGACTATTATGGGAGATGGTCGCATATCGTTGATTCTTAATGTGGCGGAGTTAGTTAATCAATGTTAAATCAATTTCAGTTATTGTCATAAATGAATAAATGAATAAAGGCATAAAGGAAGAGAATGTGAGTAGTGAAATAAAAGAGAAATTGGATGAATACTTAACCTTTTGGTTGGGTGAAGAATACTATGCTATCGATATTTTAACTGTTCAAGAAATTCGCACTTATGAGCAAGTTACGACAATTGCTAATATGCCCGATTTTATTAAAGGTGTGATGAATCTACGTGGAATTGTTATTCCTATTGTTGATATGCGTATTAAATTCAACCTAAGCAATATTATTTATGATGAAATGACGGTAGTTATCATTTTAATTATTGATGATCGCATTATTGGCATTGTGGTTGATAGTGTCTCTGATGTGGTATCTCTTGGGAAAAAACACATACAAAAGGCACCAAAATTTGCAGGTGCGCTTGACCCTAAGTATATCCAAGGTTTAGCTACTATAAATGAGTCCATGCTGATCTTAATCAAAATTAAAAAGCTAATAAATAGTAGGGAAATGATGTTATTTGATCAATTAACCGATAACATTGATGAGTGTATTGAAGAATGAAGGGATGTCATTGTTATGGATAACGATCAAAAAAAAGCGGATCAGGAATATAGTTTAACTGAAAATGAACTACTTGTTTCATCCACTGATTTAAAGGGAAATATAACCTTTGTCAATGAAAACTTTATTCGTGTAAGTGGTTATACACAGGATGAATTGATTGGAAACCCACATAATATGGTTCGCCATCCAGATATGCCTAAAGAAGCCTTCAAGGATCTTTGGAATGATATTTCTGAAGGTAAAAGCTGGTCAGGCATAATAAAGAACAAGCAGAAAAGTGGCGGATTTTACTGGGTGAAGTCAGATGTTATTTTACTTTACCAAGATGGCGTTCATACGGGTTTTATGTCTGTACGATCTAAGCCCCAAACAGGTGAAATAGTAAACGCTGATAATTTTTATAGAAAATTTAAACGCAATGAACAAGGGCGTTTGTTTTTTCAAAATGGTAAAATAGTTGAAAAATCAAAATCATCAAAATTTTCATTTTGGTTGCGATTAACTTTACAACAGCGTTTTATCTCGCTTGCTCTTTTTTCTGTTGGCTCGTTAGTACTGATGGCTTTAGCTGGAATTTATATAGCATATACTCAAAAAAATACAATCAAACACCTCTATTATACTCACATTGAATCCATTAGCCAGTTAACGGAAATTGAAAATATTTGGTACAAAAATAAATACTTACTTCTGTCTTCTTTATCAATCAATAGCCGTGATAATAATTTACTAATCAGCCGAAAGCTTAATGATAATATTACTAAGCTTGGTGTTGTTGAGAAGAGCCTTGAGATGAAAGTTAAAGAAGGATATATCCAACCACACGATGGGTATAAGGATTTACTTAAAACAAATAATCTACTCATTTCAGTAGAGATAAAACCAATTACGATAAAATTAAATTCAGCAACTATTGATGATCAGGATCGTCAATTTAGGCGAGTCATCTTAAATAGCATTTATAAAATAGAACAATTTAAGATTAAGCTTGATGATGCCATAAAAACTAACAAATTAGAATCTAAGGTTATATATCTTGAGAGTGAACAACATTTCATTGATGAATTAATTCTATCAGTCGTGCTCACGGTTATTTTTATGCTGTTGTTATTTGTTGGAGCTTACTTTTTTAATCGGGATATACAGTTGCGTTTAGAAACAATCAAACGCGCTTTTCATCGGTTGATGGTGCAAGACTATCTGTTTGATATCGAGATCCTTAATTATGATGAAATTGGTACCGTATTGCAGTCATTAAAAATGATGAAGGTGCGACTTGCATTTAATATGGAAGATGTCAAACAGAGAGCAACTGCGGCTACTCGTATAAAAATAGCCCTAGATAATGCGAGTACAAGTGTTATAATAACTGACAATCATCGCAACATTATTTATGCTAATCCTGCTTCGGTTAAACTCTTTAAAGGAGCAGAAAAGAAATTAAAAGAAGTTATTCCTTCGCTTGATCCTGCGAAGCTTGTCGGTAGCAATATTGAACAATTCTATACAAAGCCAGAAGATCATGCGAATTTACTCGCAAACCTAACCCAAGAACATCATGCTCAAGTGGATATTAATGGGTGTATTTTGAGCATGATTGCAACCCCTGTGCATAATGACAAAGGGGTTCGCATAGGCACTGTCGCAGAATTAGAAGATCGCACACTTGAAGTGGCAATGGAAAAAGAAATTGAAGATGTTATCAAGGCGGCTGTGAAAGGTGATTTCACATGCAGAATGGGGCTAGAAAACAAAAATAAATTTTTCCTTGTACTTTGCCAAAATATTAACCACCTCCTTGAATTAAGTGAGGTAAGTTTAAGTGATGTTATTGGTGTTTTATCGGCACTTGCCAAAGGGGATCTGACTGCTGAAATTACTAATGACTATGAGGGAGTATTTGGTGTACTAAAAGATAATTCTAACTCAACTGCTACAAAACTAAAAGAAATGATCATACAAATAAAAACTTCAGCAGATACGATCAATACAGCGGCAACAGAAATTGCGATTGGTAATGTAGATTTGTCGCAAAGAACAGAGCGTCAAGCCTGTAGTCTTGAAGTGACGGCATCAAGTATGGAAGAGATAACGACGACGGTTAAACAGAATTCCGAAAATGCAAAACGAGCGAATGAACTTGCCAGCACAACGTCAGTAAATGCATTAGAGGGAGGGGATATCGTTGCAAAAGTTGTCCAAAATATGAGTGATATTAATACAAGCTCGCGTCAAATAATGGATATCATCTCAGTGATTGACAGTATTGCTTTTCAAACAAATATTTTAGCATTAAATGCGGCGGTAGAAGCAGCAAGAGCAGGAGAGCAAGGGCGTGGATTTGCTGTTGTTGCGACAGAGGTGAGAAATTTGGCACAACGATCGGCAACGGCAGCTAAAGAAGTTAAAACACTCATTACCACCTCTGTTGAAAAAGTAGAATTAGGCACAAAATTAGCCGATCAAGCAGGGGAATCTATCTCTGATGTTGTGAAGTCTATTCAGGAGGTTGCGCAATTGATTGATGAAATAACAACAGCATCTGTAGAACAAAGTGTGGGAATCGATCAGGTCAGTAGTGCGATTCATCAAATGGATGACGTAACACAACAAAACGCAACATTAGTAGAAGAAGCCTCTGCAGCTGCTAGTTCACTTCAAGAGCAGGTCGCAAATTTGGCTATTTCAGTGGCAGCATTTGAAACAGGAGATAATAATTTTACTTATTCGGCAAGTAGCTTAGCGAATGATATAACTAAAAAAGAGACAGGTGAGCCACCAATTAAAAACGAAGAAGATTGGACAGATTTTTAATTATGTTCGATAAAAAAAAGTTTTCTTTATCGACCAGTGATTTTAATGAGATTGTGCGTTTAATTCATGATCATGTAGGAATTTCATTGTCAGATACTAAAAAAGATTTGGTTTACAATAGGTTACAGAGCAGGCTACGTTTAAATAAATTAAACAATTTTAGTGAATATATTCATTTTCTCCGTAATGAATCATCGGAGTGGGAGTTCTTCATTAATGCGCTAACCACTAATCTAACGTCATTTTTTAGAGAGGCATATCATTTTAAGATCCTATCTCAGCATGTTCATACAAATTTATTAAAACGACAGAGTCATGATCCGATTAAAATATGGTGCGCGGCCTGTTCAACAGGAGAGGAAGCGTATAGCCTTGCAATGTGCATGATTGATGTTTTTGGTACGCAAATGCCACCAGTTAAAATATTAGCGACAGATTTAAACACGGCTGTTTTATCGAAAGCTCGATTAGGTATTTATAGTGAAGAGGATGTTTCAAAATTAAATATAACGCAACGATCTTCATTTTTTATAAAAGATAAAAATAAGTCAAATTATATTATCAAGCCTGAAGTTAAGGCACTTATTAGCTTTAAAAAATTAAATCTATGCGATAAAAAGTGGCCGATGACAAAGATATTTGATGTTATTTTTTGTCGAAACGTGTTGATTTATTTCGATAAAAAAATGCAAAATGAATTACTTGTTAAATTTTCAAATTACATGGAAAGCAAAGGCCTGCTCTTTGTGGGGCATTCAGAATGCTTTCCTAATATGAGTAAATACTTTACATTAAAGAAGCAAACAACCTATGAAAGAGTTTAAATATGAGCATTAAGGTATTAGTTATTGATTCCTCAGAAGTTTGCTGTCATGCACTCTCACACATTATTAACCAGCAAACTGATATGCAGGTTATTTCAGTTGCGCATGATGCGACTGCCGCAAGAAAACTGATTAAATCAATTGATATTGATGTGCTGACATTAGCCGTTAACTTACCTAAAATGAATGGCTTAAAATTTCTTGAAAAACTGATGAAAGTACATCCAATGCCAGTTGTGTTGATTTCTACATTGGCAGTGAATGGTTCAGCGATCTGCAGTCAAGCATTTAAATTAGGCGCCAGAGCGTGCATTTTAAAGCCAAAATTAGATAAAATTGCAATTATCGCTAATGAGATCAGTGATAAGATCCGACTTGCAGTGCAAGAGCCGGTCCTTCAAAAAACGGTTTCTGTTTCTAAAAACAATGATACAACAAGTATAAAAAATGAAAGGTTTATTATTGCTATCGGAGCATCAACGGGTGGGACGCAGGCTCTCACAAGTCTTTTATCTACCATACCAGTCACTAGCCCTGGCATTGTTATTACACAACATATGCCACAAGGATTTACTGATACGTTTGCGTCACGTCTTGATTCTCAATGTCAACTAATGGTTTGTGAAGCGACTCATGATGAAATGATAAACGTAGGTTGTGCTTACATTGCACCAGGTAATAAACACATGCAGGTGACAAAAAAACGCGGACGATATTACACGGTCATCAGTGATAGTGAGCCTGTTAATTTACATAAGCCTTCAATTGACTTATTATTTGAGTCTGTTGCAAATAATGCTGGAAGATATGCAGTTGGTGTCATTTTGACTGGTATGGGGAAGGATGGCGCATCAGGTCTACTTAAAATTCAAAACAATGGTGGAAAAACGATAGCTCAAGATGAAGACAGCAGTGTTGTTTATGGCATGGCGAAGCAAGCCGTTAGCCTCGGAGGTGTTAACCAAGAATTATCGCTAGAGAACATTTCTGCAGAAATAATGCATCTTGTCGATGACAAAATGTGATATTGTTTGTCGCTAGGTTTTAATGTGGCCCATTGAGGACACATGGGTATAAATTATCAAAGTGCTAGGGGCTGTTGATCTTTGTTT
>JAGLDN010000433.1 GCA_023145575.1 Psychromonas sp. | reverse complement strand
TAAACAAAGATCAACAGCCCCTAGAATAGTTTCACATTTTTACGTTTATTTTTTTTGGTTGAATAAAAAAATAAGATAAGTACAATCTTTATCGGTGGCAACCTTCTAGAAATAAAAAAAGAAGGTTTCCGATTAATAATACACTTAGATTTTTGTTTGTATCTAAAAAATCCGACATTTAATCACTAGATACTCTTGGAGAATTATTTTGAATAATAGATTTAAAACAGTGTTGCTAGCATCGTTCTTATCAATTGGGCTTGTCCAGGCTGCAAATGCGGCAGAAGTGACAAACATTAAAGACGACATGCCGACAAGCCTGATCACCACATCACCTAGAGATGGACGTCAGCTGGCTATGGAAATAGTGAAGTACACCTTAGACATGTTAAAATCATCGCCATTAGCCGATGGCAACGATGGGGGAAAATACCAAGATGATCCTCAATCATTATTATATGAAGAGAGTCTGGTTGAAAAAGAGTTTAAAACCATTGCGATTGCAAATAACTATTGGAGACCATCGTAACATTGTAATTCAACTCTGGTAGTTTAAAGCGGCGCGCTATTGTTGCTTTTTTTAATTGCCAGTTAATTGCGATGTGTACGGTTGCTGAAAACATATTTCTGACTTAAATACAATCAGGATATTTATTACTATGATCCCCATCTTACCTCAAGATGCTTTACCAGGCTTTAGTTCGGATGTCAGATCCAGGCAACAATATTCGACTTATCAACGATTAGCTTCGTTAGCTCGAAAACCAATAAAAGTTTAAATGAGTTTTTCTTTAAAATATCATTAATTAACAATACCTTCGCCAATTTCAATTTAAGATCAAAATGTAATTTTACGCTCAATATGAATCAATCACTTACATAATAAAAACTTGGCTAAATGGGCTGGTTTTCGTTTTGGCGAAGATATTGATTAACGAAATTAATTAATGATAGGACGGCATTGCAGTATTCTATAATGGCTAACCATTGTAGTTTAAATATCTTTTTATTTAAACTACTTGCAAACGATTAGTCGCTAATCGTTGAGAGGCATCATACTGCGCGTTGCCTTAGTGTCCCAGCTCAAGACGGATAAAGCATTGCGTTTCGTCAGAGTACAACTATGGAACGTCTAAATGCCGATTAAATACGAAGGATTGAGTTCATGTAATATACCTGCATATATCGCAATTACCCCAATACTCAGGATTGTTTCAACGGATATTCTGGTTGCGCTATCACCTGTTCCCTTATAATGCGTCTCTAAAATGATGATATTTGCAGCCGCTGGAAGTAAACATAACAAGATCAATACGTTTAGATATTGATCTAAAAAGTGCCAGCCAATTATTCGTGTTAAATAAGAGATTATTATTATAATGATAAAATAAACACCAACCCGAAAAAAATATGTTCTGGCATTAATTACAAGATATTTTTTTGAACCTGTGTCCTTGCTATCCAAATGCCAAGCACTAACATTCCAAAGAAGCTCATTAGAGACTTACTTATCTCGTATGTATCTTGACCATATTTAGCTATTTCTTTATTAAAAGGAATGAGACATAATCCGATGATAAGTGCAATAATAGGAGGAGAAGAAATTATTTTTTTAGCGGATATGGCAGTACCAGATAAATAGTTTGTGCCGATTGAATTTCCGAAAATAGAACTTCCAATGTAAACAGCAAGCATAAATCTAGCTGATTGATCTCCAAATAAAGTCATAGCGATGGGCAATCCAAACCACCCAACATTAAGATAACAAAGGCATAGACTATCAGTCGCATTACTTGTAATAGAATAAGTAATGAAAAATATTATTAACATAATTAACGTTGCTGAAATAATTATCCATGACATTTGGTCAAAATAAATAGATATGTTCCAAATGATAACAATTGGGATCATGAATTTTGTTAAGATAAATGAAGCTAACTTTGTTGATTTAAATTTTGTTTTACCAGTCATATACCCCAATAAAAGATAGAATATTGGGTATAAAATAGTCATTAATACCCTCCGTTATTTTTTAAATTATTGATTGGGTTGAAATCATTTATCCAGTTATGCGCCCAGCGCTCTGCACAGACTAAATTAAACCAAAATGCATTTGTCGAGGATAATGCGCCTTTATTTAACGGGCCTATGTTGTACAAACCATTTATATCCATTCTTCTTACTTTAACAGTGAAGGTATCTGGATTAATCCTCAATCCGCCGCAAGAATGAGGCTCAATATACTTTTTAGCTAATAGATTTTTGATTAAGGGGGTGATCAATGTGTTGGAGTTGGAAATTACCGCCGGTTCCGTCCCAGAACGTGTGAGAACTTAATTGCCCTTGAGTTGTTTTAACGGAAAATAAATTATTTTCATACTTTGGCGCTGCTGTTGATCTATAAAATTTTAAACGTTTTTGCTTCACTGCATTTTTTAATTGAGAAAAAACAGATAATGGAATGGGATGTCTCCATGATCCCCACAAATGCCCATAGTTTTTATTAAAAAAATGTTTTTCTTTAGAAGGCATGATCTTCCATAATTTGTAGAACCAAGATCTAGTTGAAACTAAAACATCTTGCCAAGGAAGATCTCCATTGCAAGCTCGGGAGTGAATATATTCAAAATATTCCAACTGTTTTCCTGCATGGAGTAAATTAATGGCATGTTTTAATTCTCCCTTGTCTTCAAGTGCCTTCTTCTCTTGAGCCATTACCCTCATAAATGCTTTTAAAGGACTGCAATTTTTTTGTTTGACGATTGAATGCCAATTCACATATTTAGGTTCGTATTGCTTATTGCTCGAGATGCACATCGGCGCTAGCCCGTGACGAGAGAACATGGAGACAGATGTATTTAGATTCTTTTGTTCAATATGGCGGAATGCATCAATAGCTGAAAGCCCTATTAGGCGACAATTAACTTGG
>JAGLDN010000432.1 GCA_023145575.1 Psychromonas sp. | reverse complement strand
ATTTATTGCCTTGATACATTTTTTGCAAACAAAAAATATCGACTGATGATGACAGCGTTTATCTTATTGATCCGTTTCATATTCCACTCGCTAGGAATAACTATGCTTACACAGCTAAAGTGGCACCAGAGCTCGCAAGTCAAAGCTACAACTCATCTAAGAAAATGTATTATTACGGTGTCAAAGCACATGTTGTTGCGCGTAAACGAAAAGCCAGCTTAGCAGATCTTGAAATAATCTTTATTGAAGAAGTCAAGAGGCAGGATGGATCTGTTTTTGATCAAATTCGGCCGATGCTAACAGTCAATTTGCTGCTTGGCGATCAAGCTTACAAAAGATCCGATGAAGATAAGGTTGAATCAGAGCAAGGTTTAAAGATCTCCCTTTTTATTTAAATTACCAACAAACGATTGGCTTCGCTCATCGTTGATAGTTCACCAAACTGCGCCTTGCCTGCCTTGCATTAGTGTCCGCTCTGACAACTAAATAAAACAGTTTGATTGATAACCGGTAGATTTAGACGATCACTTTTTCAAGTTCACTAATAATTTTTTGTTGTTGTATTTTCGTAATCTGTGTATAAAGTGGGATACTAATCGCTGTTGAATAATATTCTTCAGCAATGGGATAATCCCCTATATTAAACCCCAACGATTTATAATAGGGCTGTAAATGTATTGGTATATAATGCAAATTTACGCCTATTCCTGCTTCTCTTAATTGATGAAAAACCTGCTTATGCGTTTTTTTTATTTTATCGAGTTTTAACTCAATGATATAAAGATGCCAAGATGACGTTGTCGTTTCTAGCTGTTTAGGTAAAATAATGGGAAGTTTACCTAATAGCTGATCATAATCATTAGCAAGCACTTGTCGTTGACGGCAGAACGCTCCTAATCGTTTAAGCTGGCTTATCCCCAGCGCTGCATGTAGGTCACTCATTCTGTAATTAAAACCCAATTCTAGTTGCTGATAGTACCAATCACCATGTGATTTTTCAGTCATGAGCAATTTATCTCTGGTAATACCCTGATTGCGTAGTAATTGCATTTTTTTAGCTAATCTAACATTATTAGTCGTTGCGATCCCCCCTTCTGCTGTTGTCATGACCTTAACGGGGTGAAAGCTAAATACTGTAATATCACTGTATAAACAATTGCCTATTGGTTGATCTTGATATTTTCCACCAATGGCATGGGCGGCATCTTCAATGATATGAAAACCATACTCCATGCCCAAATGATGGATCTTTTCCATGTCACAAGATTGCCCTGCCAAATGTACTGGAATGACGACTTTAGGCAATTTATTTTGTTGTTTGGCTTGTTGTAGTTTTTTCTCTAGCTCAATAGGACACAGATTATAAGTTTCAGCATCAATATCAACAAAATTAATAATCGCACCACAATACAACGCACAATTAGCAGAGGCAACAAAACTGATTGTGCTTGTCCAGACTATATCGCCTTTGCCAACATCTAGCGCTAAGCAGGCGATATGCAACGCTGATGTAGCGGAATTAACAGCAACTGCATATTGGCTTTGCGTGAGGTGATGGACCGCTTGTTCAAATAAAGGGACTTGTGGCCCTTGTGTCAAGTAGTCAGATTGTAATACTTCTATTACCATATCGATATCTTGCTGATTTATATCTTGTTTACCGTAAGGGATCATTTTTTATAACTCATAAAATGTAATCATTGCGCTTGCGTTAAAAAGTCTTCATTTGTTTTTAATTGTATTCAGCCTTAGCCTCAGCCTCAGCTAACGTATAAGTAAATGATGAAAATTCAACTCAGGAAAGGCCTAATCGCAAACCACAATTGTCACCATGCGATTAGCCAGTAATTTAGCTGAAATATTATACTCTATTTTTTAATGGTTTAACTTTTAATTTATTATAACTTCCTCAACATCTTGCTAGGAGATCTTTTTAGATAAGCACCCTTTAGCCTATACTATAATGATATACTCATTACCATTGATAATGGATCACATTTAGAAAAAATAATACTGTGTATCTCTGCACAAAATGTCTCGTGATAAGCGAGAGTGTGTTCGATTATAAGCTATTTTACTATCTGCTGAAGGCTAATTTTAGGAAATGATTTCTCAGGCGCGAAGCAAACACAAAAGCGC
>JAGLDN010000431.1 GCA_023145575.1 Psychromonas sp. | reverse complement strand
TGTTAACTATTTAGTTGCTTTTAATGCGTTCCTTGCATAAAGCTGATTTTCAGCAATAGGCGTAAGTAATGCTTCTAGTTGCTCTTCCGTTGTTGGCATGACACCCAATTCAAAAACTAAATGAGAGCCAAGCATATACGCTGTTGTGCCACCATGATCATGGTGAAACCATTTGCCGTGAATACAGACGTCTGAATAACATTTATCTTCCATATGTAGTTTCATAAATCACCTTCTATTTTGATTAGTTATGTTTATAGATTTACGTATTATAAATACGAATTGTTAAGAATATTAACATGAAATAAGAAAGGGATTTAGAACAGACCTCTCATTTTTTATAATTGAATTATTATAAAAAATAATTTTTCTAAAAACATTTTAGTTAAAATAATCATTGCGATTTTATAGTGATAGCAAAGATCAAACTCAACATGTTAGTACTTACCAACTTTGTCACTTTATACCGATTTTATCCACAGTTTTTTGCTGTTAATTGAAAAATTATCTGCTTGAGAAAATACGATAAATCCTTTATCTTGTGCTTCATTAAAACAAATGCACTACATATAGTGTTTTTCGTGTTTTTTAAATTAGTTAAGATAGTTAAATATTTTAGAGTGTAAATTCAATTAATCCAAGGTGTTAGCATGAATAAAAACCTTTTTGTAACAAAACGTAATGGCAAAAGAGAGCATATAGACCTCGAAAAAATACATCGTGTTATTACGTGGGCGGCAGAAGGGCTAACTAATGTTTCAGTTTCTCAAGTTGAATTAAATTCACACATTCAATTTTATGATGGGATCCGAACTGACGATATTCATGAAACCATTATTAAAGCATCAGCCGATTTGATTTCAGAAGAATCGCCTGATTATCAGTATTTATCAGCGCACCTTGCCGTATTTCATCTTAGAAAAAAAGCGTATCAGCGTTTTACACCGCCAAGTGTGTTTGAGCACGTTAGTAAAATGTGTTCAAAAGGTAAATATGACGCGCATTTACTTGAAGATTACAGTAAAAAAGAATTTGAAGAGATGGACAATATCATTGTTCATAATCGTGATTTAAATTTCTCTTATGCTGGCGTTAAACAACTCGAAGGTAAATATTTAATTCAAGATCGCGTCACGGGTGAAATTTATGAAAGCGCGCAGTTTTTATATCTGATGGTTGCAGCATGTTTATTTGCAAATTACGACAAATCAGTCCGTCTTGATTATATAAAGCGTTTTTATGATGCAACATCTCTGTTTAAAATTTCACTACCAACACCGATCATGGCGGGCGTAAGAACACCAACTAGGCAATTTAGTTCATGTGTCTTAATTGAAACAGGTGATAATTTAGATTCGATAAACGCAACATCAAGCTCAATCGTTAAATACGTTTCTCAACGTGCTGGCATCGGCATTAATGCAGGACGAATTCGTGCTTTAGGTAGCTCTATTCGTGGTGGTGAAGCATTCCATACTGGTTGTATTCCCTTCTACAAACATTTTCAAACGGCTGTTAAATCATGTTCACAAGGTGGTGTTCGCGGTGGTGCTGCCACTGTATTTTACCCAATTTGGCATTTAGAAGTTGAATCTTTATTAGTATTAAAAAACAATCGCGGAATTGATTCAAACCGAGTTCGTCACTTAGATTATGGCGTACAATTAGGGCGACTATTTTATCAGCGCCTTATCGATCAAAAAGATATTACATTATTCAGCCCGTCAGATGTCCCTGGAATGTACGATGCATTTTTTGAAGATCAAGACAAGTTTGATGCGCTTTACACGAAATA
>JAGLDN010000430.1 GCA_023145575.1 Psychromonas sp. | reverse complement strand
AAATCAACGATTCAAGATTACTTTACGCGCGGTGCATTAATTCGTTGGTACAAGCGTAATGCACAGAAAAAGTTTAACGAAAAAGCCAAGCGCTATGCAAGTGTAGTAGGGGTTAAACCGCATTCAGTCTGTATTAAATCATTCAAAAGCCGTTGGGGAAGTTGTAGCGCAGAAGGTAATATTGATTTTAATTGGGTTGTGGTCATGGCACCTAATCGCGTTGTTGATTACATCGTCATACACGAATTGTGCCACCTTATTCATCACGATCATTCTCCTGCATTCTGGAAAGAAGTTGAACGCGTCATGCCTGATTATAAAGCGCACAAAGAATGGTTAAAAGTGAATGGTCATAAGCTGGTGGTTTGAACTTTTGGTCAGGGTGTTAGTTTTTAAATTAGTCTAATTATTGCGCTAATTATTTTTTTGACAATGCATACGACGACTCATAACAGAGAGCTTTTAACAAGAATAATGAATTCATAAAATAGCGGTGAATGGCTGTGAATTATATTTCTATTTGCACCACTTGAGCTTACTTATGATATCCAGCATAAACTACTACGGTTATCATAAACTGTAATAAACAAAGATTTAAAACATAGTGATGAAAAGGCTTTCATAAGCAACTAAATTTAGCCAATATTTAGTTCGTTTTCATATCGGAAGTAACTCATGTCATTACCAATAACGAGATTAAATGCTCGGTAGGCTCAGCTTACCTGAAAAAGAATACCCTTAAATAATGTGTTACACAGTCCAGTCTAAAATTACTTTACCTGAGAGTCCAGAATTCATGATATCAAAGCCTTTTTGAAATTCATCAACAGGGTAGGTGTGTGTTATAATTTGTGTTAAATCTAAACCAGATTGAATGATACTGACCATTTTATACCAAGTTTCAAACATTTCTCTGCCATATATACCTTTAATAAACAAGCCTTTGAAAATAATGATTTTCCAGTCAATGACCATTTCTGAAGGCGGGATCCCAAGCAATGCAATCTTCCCACCGTGGGTCATATTTTTGAGCATACTATTAAATGCAACGGATACGCCTGACATTTCAAGACCAATATCAAATCCTTCATTCATGCCTAATTCAAGCATCACATCTTCAAGTTTGTACTTTGTAACATTAACGGTCCGTGTTGCGCCCATTATTTTAGCAAGATCAAGTCTGTATTGGTTAATGTCTGTGATAACAACATGGCGTGCACCCGCATGTTTTGCAATGGCGGCGGCCATAATGCCAATTGGACCTGCGCCAGTAATTAAAACATCTTCACCGACAAGGTCAAATGATAAAGCCGTATGCACTGCATTACCAAAGGGATCAAAAATAGCTGCTAAATCATCTGATATGCAATCTGGAATTTTAAATGCATTAAATGCAGGGATAGCTAAATATTCACAGAATGCACCTAGTCTATTGATACCAACACCTACGGTATTTCGACAAAGGTGCGTGCGACCACCTCGACAGTTGCGACAATGCCCACAAGTAATGTGACCTTCACCTGATACGCGGTCGCCGATATTAAAACCGCGTACTTCTTGCCCAATGGCAACGATTTTTCCAACATATTCATGGCCAACAACCATAGGCACTGGAATCGTTTCTTGTGACCATTTATCCCAGTTATAAATATGTATATCTGTACCGCAAATAGCTGTTTTATTAATTTTAATTAGAAGGTCATTATGCCCAGCAACAGGCATCTCAACGTCATCCATCCAAATACCTTGCTCGCATTTTAATTTCAAAAGAGCTTTGACTTTCATGCTATTGTCCTAAGTTATTTTATTTAAATATGATTATTGCAAAGATACCCATGTTACCTCATGAACAAGGATTAATGAAATAGGAAGCTTTGTTGGGTGTTATTACCTTTACAAAACTTCCAATAGCAGTGGCTAATGTTAAGTGATGAGATCAACCGACTGATCCTGTGTGATGGGTATAAGCTTCATTTCTTTTGCAACGTTGATAAATGCAGCAATTGCGGTATCTAACTGAGGCCTTGTATGCGCCGCTGACATTTGTGTGCGAATACGGGCTTGCTCTTTTGCAACAACAGGGAATGAAAATGCTACAACATAGATACCTTTTACTAAACAACGATCTGCAAATTCAGCCGCAATTTTAGCATTTCCGAGCATGATTGGAATAATGGCATGATCTTTACCCAATAATGTAAAACCAGCGGCTGTCATTGTGGCTCTGAAATGCTTGGCATTTTTCCATAGTTGGTCGCGTAAATTTGCACTGTTAGCAAGAAGATCTATCACCTTAATAGATGCATTTACAATTGCTGGCGCTAAAGAGTTCGAAAATAGATAAGGTCGAGAACGTTGACGCAGCCAGTCAATAACTTCTCTTTTTGCAGATGTATACCCGCCAGATGCACCGCCCATAGCTTTACCAAGGGTGCCTGTGATGATATCAATGCGATCTATTACATCACAGTATTCGTGTGTGCCTCTACCATGCTCGCCCATGAATCCAACCGCGTGTGAATCATCGACCATTACTAATGCATTGTATTTATCCGCTAAATCACAAATTGCGGGCAGATTTGCAACAACACCATCCATAGAGAAAACACCATCGGTTACAATTAATTTATGTCTGGCATCTGCAATATCCGCCGCGATAAGTTGTTTTTCAAGTTCACTCATATCATTATTTGCGTAACGAAAGCGTTTTGCTTTACAAAGTCGTACGCCATCAATGATACTCGCGTGGTTCAATGCATCAGAAATAATGGCATCGTTTGCATCTAAAATAGTTTCAAACAATCCAGTGTTAGCATCGAAACAAGACGTATAGAGAATGGTATCTTCCATACCTAAAAAGTTTGAAAGTTTAGATTCTAATTGCTTATGTTTGTCTTGTGTGCCACAAATAAATCGCACTGACGCCATGCCAAAACCTTGCTCATCTAGACCCTGTTTAGCGGCATCAATGAGCGTTTGATTATTAGCAAATCCAAGGTAGTTATTTGCACAGAAGTTTAACACTTTATCGCCTGTTGAAATGGTAATTTGTGCATCTTGTGCAGAGGTTATAATACATTCAGATTTGTAAAAACCTTCTAATTTAATTTGTTCAAGTTGTTCATTGATTTGCTCATAAAAATTTTTAGACATGGGTTTTCCTTGATGACTTTTTAACGGCATTTATTGACGGGTTATTAGGGGACAGATTCAAGCACCAAGTGCATCATCGTTAAGCCGCTAGTGTTGGCAT
>JAGLDN010000043.1 GCA_023145575.1 Psychromonas sp. | reverse complement strand
AACACCAGTCCTGCGTTATAACATTCGAAAATTGAGTAACAATTTCCTTATGTTATGCCTTGCTCTGATGTTCGAGCTAAAGCCTGACAGAGCACTTTGAAGTAACACGGGTATAAGTACAAGGAAACATTAACCAAAATTTAGATTAACAATGAAAAGTTGAACTTTATAAATCAAACAAATGTCAAGTTATTTTTTTTGTTTGTAAAGATTTTCATGAAAAGTTAGATCCTTATTGAATACTTGACACTAAATTGCTTGTTTAAGTTGGAGAAGTGATATTATAATAAATTAATTCAAATACTTTGTGAGCCAGTCACTTGAATCAGTCGTTTCAGTTACAATAATCGGAAAGTTAATTTCAATTACCGCATGTTGCACCTCAATTTGATTGTCATGAGTCTGACTTTTTGCTTTCTAACATGAATCTATATTGAATAATCTTTAATCGGCTCATTTTAGCAACTTTTGTGATGCTAAAATGCAATTGTTTGTTATACCGCATGGTATCTCATTTATCTTTACGTAATATACAGTGCTAAAAATATGATTACTATAAAAAAAGGACTGGATCTCCCGATAAGTGGTGCTCCAGATCAAGTGATTCAGGATGGTTCTGCCATTTCGGAAGTAGCTATACTCGGCGAGGAATATGTTGGTATGCGCCCGTCTATGGCCGTTAAAGTTGGTGATATAGTAAAGAAAGGTCAGCTTCTTTTTAGTGATAAAAAGAATGTAGGTGTTAAATTTACCGCGCCAGCATCTGGTATAGTAAAAGAAATTAATCGCGGTGCGAAACGTGTTTTGGTGTCAGTTGTTATTTCAATCGAAGGGAATGATTTTATTCCATTTTCAAAATTTGATAGTAAGCAACTCGTTAGCATTGACCGAGATGTAATTGTTAAAAACTTGATTGATTCTGGCGCATGGACTGCATTTCGCACTCGGCCATTTAGTAAAGCACCAGCAATAGATTCAATACCTTCTTCTATTTTTGTAACGGCAATGGACACAAATCCATTATCTGTAAATGCAGAATTAGTTATTATTGGAAATGAACAAGCGTTTGTTGATGGACTTGCAATTTTATCGCAGTTAACACAAGGTAAGGTTTATGTTTGCAAAGGTAGCGCAAGCTTTATAAAATCTCCAATCGCGAATGTAGAAGAAAAATTATTTTCTGGTGTGCACCCCGCTGGATTGGCTGGAACACATATCCATTTTATCGATCCGGTGGCTATCAATAAGCAGGTTTGGACGATTAACTACCAAGATGTCATCGCATTTGGTCAGCTTTTCACAACTGGCGAGCTTTATACTGATAAAGTAATTTCATTGGCTGGTCCTGTGGTTAAAAAACCGCGTCTTATTCGAACGCAAATTGGCGCTTCGATTGTTGAATTAACAAAAAATGAATTAAAAGAAGGTTGCAATCGCATTGTTTCTGGATCTGTTTTATGTGGTGTTAAAGCGGTAGGTTCACGTGCCTACTTAGGGCGTTTTCATAATCAAGTTTCTGCATTACTTGAAGGTAATCAAAAAGAATTATTTGGTTGGGCGTCTCCTGGTCTAGAAAAACACTCGGTTGCTAATGTTTTCTTGTCAGTATTGAACCGCGCTAAAAAGTTTGCTTTCACTACTACGACGGGTGGGAGTGATCGTGCAATGGTACCCATTGGCCAGTACGAGCGGGTGATGCCATTGGATATACTTGCAACATTACTACTACGAGATTTAATTGTCGGCGACACCGATGAAGCACAAAGCTTGGGTTGTTTAGAGCTCGATGAAGAGGATTTAGCACTTTGTACATACGTGTGTCCTGGAAAGTATGATTATGGATCAATTTTACGAGAAAACCTCAATAAAATAGAGAAGGAAGGCTAATGATAAATCTTAAGAAAATACTTGAAGATTTGGAGCCGCATTTTGAGCAAGGAGGTCGCTTCGAGAAGGGTTATGCTTTGTTTGAAGCTATGGCAACCTTTTTTTATACACCAGGTCTCGTTGCAAAAGGTTTGACTCACGTCCGTGATGGACTAGATTTAAAACGTATGATGATTATTGTTTGGGCTGCGACATTCCCCGCGTTATTTGCAGGACTGTATTTCACAGGTGTTCAATCGAATAATGCGATTATAGAGGGATATAGTGCAATAAATGATTGGCATTTAACTATTATACATATGCTTCACGTAACACTGGGCAAGGGCGCAGGGGTGGCCGATAATATCCTTTTTGGTGCCATTTACTTCATTCCAATTTATGCTGTTTCATTTGTTGTCGGTGGTTTTTGGGAAGTGTTATTTGCAACAGTACGTAAACATGAAGTGAACGAGGGTTTCTTTGTTACTTCTATTTTGTTTGCGCTGATCGTGCCTGCCACTATGCCCTTGTGGCAAGTTGCTTTAGGTATTACGTTTGGTGTTGTTGTGGCAAAAGAGATTTTTGGCGGTACTGGTCGTAATTTTTTAAACCCTGCACTTGCTGGTCGTGCGTTTTTGTTTTTCGCTTACCCGTTGAGTATTACAGGCGAATCAGTTTGGACGGCTGTTGATGGCTTTTCGGGAGCAACATCTTTGAGTATTGCTGCAACCGGTGGATTACATGCGCTTGCTCAATCAGGTCTCACCTGGATGGATGCCTTTCTTGGTGATATGCAGGGGAGCATTGGTGAAGTGTCGACGCTTGCTATTTTGATTGGTGGTTTATTCATTGTTGCTACGGGTATTGCATCTTGGCGGATCATCGCAGGTGTTATGATTGGTATGATTGCGGTATCAATGTTATTTAACACGATAGGTAGCAATACAAATCCGATGTTTGCACTTCCATGGTATTGGCATCTTGTGATGGGAGGATTTGCGTTTGGTATGGTTTTCATGGCAACTGATCCTGTATCGGCGGCCTTTACCGATAATGGAAAGTGGGGCTACGGCATTTTAATTGGTGTAATGGTGGTGTTAATTCGTGTTGTGAATCCAGCTTTTCCAGAAGGAATGATGCTAGCAATTTTATTTGCTAATTTATTTGCCCCCTTATTTGACTACGTTGTAGTACAAGGAAATATTAAACGGAGGTTGGCACGCAATGTCTAATAAAAAAGATACATTCTTCAGCACAATTCTCGTAGTGCTCATTGTATGTCTTGTTTGCTCTATTGTTGTCTCAAGTGCAGCTGTGGGTTTGCGAAGTATGCAAAAGGCAAATAAAATTGCTGATACACAGAAAAATATTCTTGCAGTGGCTGGGGTTTCTTCGAATAAAACAATGAAAGAAATTTTTGCAACAAACATTAAAGCAAAACTTGTTAATTTAAAAACAGGTAAATTTGTTGAAGGGGGTAATGTTGCAACGTATGAACAACGTCATGAGGCTAAGATTCCAGGAAAAAGTATTAAGCTAACTGCGAAGGAAGATGTTGCTAAAATTGGTCGTCGAGCAAATATTGCGAAAATTTACCTAGTTTCGGATGATCATGGTAAATTACAGCGTATTATTTTACCCATTCATGGTGCAGGGCTTTGGTCAACAATGTATGCATTTGTTGCACTTAAGCCTGATGGAAGTACGGTGATGGGGATTGCGTATTATGATCAAGCTGAAACGCCAGGGCTTGGTGGTGAGGTGACAAACCCGCGATGGACTTCTTTGTGGATCGGTAAGCAGTTATTTAATAAGCAAGGTGATGTAGCGATTAAAGTTATTAAAGGACACGCACCTAAAAATGCAGTGCATGAAGTTGATGGTTTGGCAGGTGCAACGCTAACAAGTGATGGTGTAGAGAATACATTTTTATTTTGGTTGGGCAAAAATGGTTTTGGACCTTTTCTTTCAAATGTTCGAGCAGGAGTGCTAAATCATGACTAAATTAGGTGAAATGAAAGAAATTGCTATCGACCCAATCTTTAATAACAATCCTATTGGATTGCAAGTGCTTGGTGTGTGTTCGGCGTTAGCTGTTACATCAAATTTAAAAACAGCGCTTGTGATGACAATAGCTTTGATTGTCGTCACTGCGTTTTCAAACTTTTTTATCTCAATTATTCGTAATGTTATTCCTAATAGTGTGCGGATCATTGTACAGATGGCTATTATCGCCTCACTTGTCATCGTTGTTGACCAACTATTAAAGGCATTTGCTTATGGATTATCTAAACAGTTAACGGTTTATGTTGGGCTGATCATTACAAACTGTATTGTCATGGGTCGTGCCGAAGCATATGCAATGAAAAATCCTCCGATTGCAAGCTTTATTGATGGTGTAGGTAATGGCCTAGGTTATGGCTTTATCTTATTGGTGGTTGGCGCCATCAGGGAGTTATTTGGATCAGGCGCTTTATTTGGATTTGTCATTCTCCCGCTCACATCAAATGGTGGCTGGTATCAAGCTAATGGTCTGTTACTACTTCCGCCAAGTGCTTTTTTCATTATTGGTGGGATCATTTGGGTGATCCGAATATTCAAACCTGCACAAGTAGAGCCAAAGGAGTAATTCAATGGAACATTATATAAGTTTATTTGTGAAGTCTATTTTTATTGAAAATATGGCGCTCGCTTTTTTCCTAGGGATGTGTACATTTCTTGCGGTATCAAAGAAAGTTAAAACGTCAATGGGTCTCGGTGTTGCTGTGATTGTGGTATTAGGTATTTCTGTGCCACTAAATCAGATTATTTACTTCTCTTTACTAGCGCCTGGCGCGCTTGCATGGGCGGGTTTTCCTCATGCGGATTTAAGCTTTTTAGGTTTTATCACTTTTATCGGTGTGATAGCGGCGATAGTACAAATTTTAGAGATGATTTTAGATCAATATTTTCCTACCTTATATCAAGCACTTGGTATTTTTTTACCGCTTATCGCTGTAAACTGTGCAATTTTTGGTGGCGTATCATTTATGGTTCAGCGTGAATATACATTTACAGAATCAGTGGTGTATGGGGTGGGCAGTGGTATTGGCTGGACACTTGCGATCGTGTCCTTAGCGGGTATTCGTGAAAAAATGAAATATTCTGATGTTCCAGATGGGCTTCGAGGTCTAGGTATTACCTTTGTCTCTGCGGGATTAATGGCCATTGGCTTTATGTCATTTTCTGGTATCAAACTTTAAACACAATTAATTAAAGCTCATTTATTTTAGAGGTAATATTCACCTCATCAAAACAAGGAAAAAGTCGATGGAAATATTTCTCGGTGTGGTTATGTTTACCATTATTGTACTATCCTTAGTTGTCATTATTTTAGCAGCAAAGGCAAAATTGGTAAGCTCTGGCGATATAATGATCTCGATCAATGGCGATGCAGAAAAAACAATTGTTGCAGCTGCTGGCGGTAAGTTACTTGGTGTATTAGCCGGATCGGGTATATTTGTTTCTTCGGCATGTGGCGGTGGTGGTACCTGTGGGCAGTGTAGGGTAAAAGTGAAATCTGGTGGGGGTGATATACTGCCTACAGAGCTCAATCATATTAACAAACGTGATGCAAAAGAAGGCGAACGCCTAGCGTGCCAAGTGAATGTAAAAGAAAATATGAGTATTGATTTGCCTGACGAAATATTTGGCGTGAAAAAATGGGAATGTACTGTTATCTCAAATAATAACGAAGCAACGTTCATTAAAGAGCTTATATTACAAATACCGGATGGTGAAACAGTACCGTTTAAAGCGGGCGGTTATATTCAAATTGAAGCACCAGAGCATCATATAAAATACAAAGACTTTGATATTGATGAACAATATAAAGGTGATTGGGATCACTTTAATTTCTTTGAGTTAGAATCAAAGGTTAAAGATGAAACTATTCGAGCTTACTCGATGGCAAACTATCCTGGTGAAGAAGGGATCATTATGCTAAACGTGCGTATTGCGACACCGCCACCTAATGATTTGACTTTACCCTGTGGTAAAATGTCTTCTTATATATTTGACCTTAAAGCAGGAGACAAAGTCACTATTTCAGGGCCGTTTGGTGATTTCTTTGCAAAAGAAACTGAAACTGAAATGATATTTATTGGTGGTGGTGCGGGTATGGCCCCGATGCGGTCACACATTTTTGACCAATTTAAACGTTTGAAAACAAAGAGAAAGGTTAGTTTCTGGTATGGAGCGCGGTCAAAACGTGAAATGTTTTACGTCGAAGATTTTGATGGTATTCAAAAAGATAATGAAAACTTTGAATGGCATGTTGCATTGAGTGATCCTCAAGCTGAAGATGACTGGAACGGCTACACAGGGTTTATACACACAGTGTTGTTTGAAGAATATCTTAATGATCATGAATCACCTGAAGACTGTGAGTACTATATGTGTGGACCACCAATCATGAATGCGTCTGTTATTGCAATGCTTAAAGATTTAGGTGTTGAAGATGAAAATATTATGCTTGATGATTTTGGTTGATTGGTATGATTGAGTTAATTTATAAATGGTTAGGCTTTATTGTGCTAACCATTTTTGTTTCATCGTGTAGTAAGCCAGAGGCAAAACTTTTCAAAATGCAAGGTGGAACAATGGGTACTTATTATCAAGTAACCTATGTTCTTAACAAAGCACAGTTAGCAGACTCTCATCTCACCCTTAAATCGTTGCAATTGGAAATTAATAAAAAACTTGAATTGGTCAATGATCAAATGTCAACGTTTCGTAAAAATTCTGAATTATCACAGATCAATAAAAGTCACAGTGGGATTGTCGTTTCAGATGCAACGCGTGATGTTATCAAATCAGCACTTAAAATTTATCAACAATCTGATGGCGCCTATGAT
The DNA here is from genome assembly GCA_023145575.1 of Psychromonas sp. Lineage (GTDB taxonomy): Bacteria > Pseudomonadota > Gammaproteobacteria > Enterobacterales > Psychromonadaceae > Psychromonas. The sequence goes on along the minus strand of JAGLDN010000043.1, from coordinate 1,962 downwards.
ATAACAATAGGTCCGCTGGTTAATTTATGGGGATTTGGACCAGATAAACGCATTAATAAGGCACCTTCTGAGGCGTTAATTGCAAAAAAACTTAAAAGTGTGGGTAGCCAATACGTTACCATTCAAGGAAATATGATCCATAAAGCAATACCTAGCCTCTATATTGATTTATCTTCGATTGCAAAGGGTTATGGTGTCGATGTTTTGTCAGAGTACCTTGTATCGCTTGGTATTAAGAATTACCTTGTTGATATTGGTGGGGAATTACGCACAAGTGGTCATAAACCCCAGCAAAAACCTTGGAAAGTAGGTGTTGAAACGCCTTCATCAAAAGATCAAGGTGTAGAGCGTGTTGTTGATATTGGTCATAATGCTATTGCGACATCTGGCGATTATCGAAACTTTTTTGAAAAAAATGGAATCCGTTATTCTCATATTATTAACCCTAAAACAGGCAGACCTATTACACATAATTTAGTCTCTGTGTCAGTGGTTTATTCCAATTGTAAAATGGCAGATGGTTATGCAACTGCTATTACAGTGTTAGGGCCTAAGGCTGGCTTTGATTTTGCGAAGAAACATAAATTAGCTGTTTTTTTAATCATTAAAAAAGGGAATAAGTACATTGAGCATTACACAGATAATTTTAAACGTTATTTTGTAAAAGATCCAAAATGATTTATTTTATAGTCACGTTTGTCTTTTTTCTATTGTTCATTTTAGCAATGACAATTGGTTATTTTTTTAATAAAAAAAGCATCACAGGGAGTTGTGGTGGAATGAGCTCTCTTGGTATTGACAAAGCTTGTGGTTGTCCAGATCCGTGCGACAGTCGGCTACAAAAAAATAAAGAGCGTGCAGAAGCGACACGCATTGCAGGGTTAAAAAAACAACCGCGTATTGTTTGACTTCTTATCGCTTGAGGTTAAATGGGAACATTTCGTATTATACTGATACCTTATCACTCGACTTAATTTTATTAATTCTCTAAAATTGAGATACCTCCATTATATTTTTAAGTGGTCAATTATCTGCATCTATACCCCTCAGGTTACTGCGAATTATAACGTCAGCAAGGCAAATTTTATCCTTCGCATTTCGCTACAATTTTCCGATATGACGTTGCATCTTGATGTGAGAGTTGGGAATGTTGAGTTACTCGCTAATAGGTGATAGATAATACCACCATAACTTCATTTAAAACGTAGGGCTTGTAAAGAAAGGTAACGGGTCATCTGATTTGACATAAGCGCGATCCAGATCCCATATAAAGAGAAAATATTCATAAAATCAAAAATAAATAAACTTATTTCACGTCTTTTGTTGACAGGTACCTAAACCACTATATACTTATAATAGCTTGAAAGTATGTTTGCATTTATGCACAATGATCAGTATGTTAGTACCGCTCCTATATTTCATAAGTAACAGCACTATCTTCTAGCAAACCGCTGAGTTATACTAAAATTAATTCAGCTTAATTACTCATAATAAAATTTAGGATACTCTAATATGTCTACTACTACTGGTACAGTTAAATGGTTCAACGAAGCTAAAGGATTTGGTTTTATTGAACAAGAAAACGGTCCTGATGTATTCGCACATTTTTCTGCAATCGCAAGCACTGGTTTTAAAACACTTGCTGAAGGGCAAAAAGTACAGTTTACTGTAACTCAAGGTCAAAAAGGTCCTCAAGCAGAAAATATTATAGCACTCTAATTTTTGTAGATGCGAAAAATATTTTATTAGGTAAGCTTTGGCTTACCTTTTTTTTTGCTTAAAATTTACTTCATAACGCTGCCCGTAACTCATTACCTTTCATTGATCCTCAGTATTTATTCATGTGACGCAAAAATGTCACGTCAGCCAGGCAAATAGTGCCAAGTTGCTAGGCATAAAATTGCCCTCTCGATGATTCACTACGTTAATTACCAAAGGTCGAATTAAAATAAAGACTTTAAT